>JANXLP010000141.1 GCA_025355125.1 Opitutaceae bacterium
CTGAAACCGCCCAGCGCTACCGCCCAACACTCGTCTTTCACCCTTCCGCTCGAAAAAACCTTCTCCAATCTCCTGTTCTTGCCGTCAATTTTTCACCCGACGCCGGATTCCAAAATCTTTAAGCCCGACAGCCTGCTAGACATCACCGTCCTCGCCGAATCCGACTGGCTCGCCCGCCAGTTGGCTCACGAGACGCGCGTGCGTGTCTGGACCGATCCGCACCAAGCCCGCGCCTCCCGCGGCGAAAAACATCCCGTCCACGATTTTCTCTTTAGCTACTACGCCTTCCGCGCCGCATGGCTCCGCCGCTGGCATCCCGGTCCCGATGTCATCCTCACCGGTGAATCCGCCCGCGCGTTTCTCCGCTGGCCCGAGTATCGCGAACTTCCCGAAGGTGGGGCCGGATCTCCGAGCCGGCCTGAGTTCCACACTGCACCATCGCCCCTCATCGCCCTCAACCCCGCCGCTCTCCCTGCCCACCGCCACACGTTCGTCGCGTGGCTCCGTGATCTGCTCACCACCATGCAGACCCGCCCGGCCTTCTTCGGCTGCTTCGGCCTGCACGAATGGGCCATGGTGTATCGGCAGACGCCCGACGAGATCCGCCACAACGCCTATCCGCTCCGCTTCCCGCCCGACGCTCTCGCCGCCATCGTCGAAGCCGCCCCCATCACCTGCACGCACTTCGACGCCTTCCGCTTCTTCACGACCCCCGCCCGCCCGCTCAACAAGCTCCAACCCACCCGCGAGACCACGCCCCAACACGAGCAACGTGGCTGCCTCCACGCCGGCATGGATCTCTACAAATGGTCCTTCAAGCTCGCGCCCTTCACGCCGAGCGAACTCGTCGCCGATTGCTTCGAACTCGCCTGCGCGATCCGTGAAGTGGACATGCGCGCGAGTCCCTACGATCTCGCCGCCTTAGGTTATCCGCCCATTGCCATCGAGACGCCCGCCGGCCGCGCCGAGTATGAGCAACACCAGCGCACCTTCGCCCTCCGCGGCGAACCGCTCCGCGCCCGCCTGATCAGCCTCTGCGAACGCCTCCTCGCCTAGTCCGCCGCCCCCACGCAACGTCCCGCCCGCGTGTCTCCCGAAAAGCCCGTCCTTCCCCCTTCCTCCTCGCCCCGCTCGCGTCGCCGGCGGTGGTTTCTCCTTCTCGGCCTCCCGCTCGCGCTCGGTGCCGTCGTGGCGAGCGCCCTTTACACGCCGGCCGTCCAGGGCTGGCTCCTCCGCAAAGCCATCGCCCGCCAGCCCGGCTGGCGCGTCAACTTCGAGAAATTCGGCGTCAGCCTGCAAGGGCTAGAGTCACGCGGCCTCGATTTTGCGATGCCCGGCCTCACCGCCCGCTCCGCGCCCCTCAACATCCGCATTCTCCCGTCCCGCCTGCTGCGCGGCGAACTCCACCTCGCCGAGATCGAGGTGAAACAACTGCGCATCGAGCTCACGCCCGACCTGCTGCCCAAAGACAAAACCCCCGCCCCCGCCGCACCTTTCGCCGGTGCGCTCGCCCTGCTCCGCGTCCCTCTGCCGTGGATCGTGCAAGCCGCCGCCATCGACGCCGAATTCGTCGTCAACGAATCCGGCCACGCCCTCGTCGTCGGCCGGCTCAGTCTGCGCGGCGGCGGGCTTAGCGCACAAAAACCCGGAGAGTTTACGTGGGAATTTTCCGCCGGCCCCAACCCCGCCACGAGTGTTACCAGCCGCGGCACCCTTCGCCTCGAGCAGGACGCCCAGCACGGCCTCGCGCGCGTAGAGTTGCGCGGCGACTTCACCCCGCCGCCCCTCGGCGCGCTCACGCTGCCGCCCGGCAAATTTGAACTCGTGGTGACCGCCTCCCCCACCGGCGAAAATTATTCCGCCGCCATCCGCTTCGCCCGCGAGGGCTCGCTCACATTCTCCGGCCGGCTCGACGCCGCCCACCACCGCCTCACCGGTGTGATCAACTTCCAGGTGGAATCCGTCCTCGCCCGCGGCCTCGCCGAGCGCCTTCCGCTCGCTGCGCTCAACGGCAAGATCGACCTCGTCCTCGATCTCAAAAACCACGACCTCGACGCCACCCTCGGAGCCGACGTCACCGCCCGCGATTGGACTCGCGTCCTCCCGCAACTCTCCGCCGTGGACGCTCTCGCCGGCCACCTCGACGCCACGCTGACGGTGCGCGCCGGTCGCCCGGAGCTGCGCACCGCCGGATTCGCCCTGCGCGGAGCCACCTCGCCGCTCACGCTCGACGCCACTCTGACCGCACCGCTCGCCCTCAGCGCCGCCGCGCCCGTGACCCAAGTTCGCCTCGCCCTCGCCCACCTGCCCATCGCTTGGGCGAATCCCTTTCTCCGCTCCACGCTACAACTGTCCCACGGCGAAATCTCCGGCGAATGGTCGCTCACCCTCGACGCCGCGCGCACCGCCCGCCTTGCCACCACCCGGCCCATCGAGACCGGCCCCATCACCCTCACCGGCGATCTCCTGCCGCCACTCCCCGGACTCACCCTACATTTCAGCCCTCACTTCGAGCTCTCGCCCACGCGCGTCGCTTTCGAATGCACCGATCTCGCTATCACCAGCACCGAGGGTGATCGCGTGACCCTCACAGTCGCCGCGTCGCACGAGCTGGCGACGCAATCCACTCGCCTCACCGGCGCACTCGCCGGCGCACTCCCCAGCCTCTTCGCCAGCGCCGACCGCGCCCTGCCTTTTACGCTCGGCGCCCGCTGGGCCGCCACCCAGGCCACCGGCATCCTCAAGGTCGATACGCTCGAATTCAGCGCCCGCCACCCCGATCAGCCCGAGCCCGCCCTCTCCCTCGCGCTCCTCGAGCCCATCCAGTTCGGCTCAGCCGATGAACTCTCCCGCCAACGCGACCGCGATCTCCTCACCTTGCGCATCCACAAGCTGCCCCTCGCGTGGATTTCCCGCTGGTTGAGTCCGCACGAACTCACCGGCGCCTGGACCACCGGCGAGTCCGCCCTCCGTCGCGCGCCCGAGGGCCAGGGATTTGTTTTCGTCACTCGCGACCCGTGGCGCTTCGAACGTCTCGGCATCGCCCTCGGCGGCCGCACGCTCTTCACCGGTCGCGCCCGCCTCGCCCCCGAGGTTGCGATCGGCGTCGGCCACAGCACCGTGCGCCTCCGCGATCTCGAACTCGTCGATACCTCCGCCGCCGGCAACCGCCTCGCCGGCGAGACCACTCTCGACTGGCACGAGCCGGAGAAAAAATTCTCCGTCGATCTCGCCCTCGACGCCTCTCTCCTCGCTCTACCTGGTAGCGCCGATACGTTCGGCCCGCTCACCGCCCGCCTGCGCACCCACGCCAGCTCGATTGCCTCGACCGATTCCCAAATCACGCGCCTCCAGTTTGAAGTCAGCCAACCTAGCGGCCCCCTCCTCACCCTCGGCGCCGCCGAACCGTTCCGCTTCGCTGCCCAGCCCAACGGCGAAATCCTCTTCACTTCCACCACCCCACTCGCACTCACCGTGGCGCGCATTCCGCTGGCGTGGCTC
Source organism: Opitutaceae bacterium (assembly GCA_025355125.1). Lineage (GTDB taxonomy): Bacteria > Verrucomicrobiota > Verrucomicrobiia > Opitutales > Opitutaceae > Tous-C4FEB. The sequence continues at coordinate 3,502 of JANXLP010000141.1, forward strand.
CGCCCCTGGCTGCCCGCCGACACCACCGTGGAAGGCATCCTTGAGCCCGCGAAACTGGAATTGCGCGCCACGCCGCGCTCTTTCTCCTTCCGCGCCGCCCAGCCCGTGAGCGTCACGGGGTTTAGCTATTCCAGCTACGGTCTCCCCCGCGTGCAGGCGGCCAACGGCACCTTCTCTCCCGGCGCCGAACTCACCCTCACTCACCAACTCAAGCCTACCTTCCAGCTCTCCTACTCGGGCCAGGTGCGCGCCGCCGCCGGCGCCCTCGACGTCGCCGGCGCCCGCGCGATCACGTTCGACAGCGCCCTCGGTTTCTCCGGCGATGACCGCAACCTGCGTCCCGCCCGCGTCGATACCGAGACCCGCGTCGATTTCGCCGCGCTCCACCGCATCCCCCTGCTCGCCGCCAACGGCATGCCACCCGCCGGCGAATTCACCTTCGGCTTCCACGGTGATTTCCATGGCCAGGAAGCCCCCGTCTTCAAGGCCCGCTTCGCCGGCGTCCCCACCACCAATGGCCACCGCATCCTCCCTTCGCTCGACTTCGACGGTCGCGGCCAGCTCGGCGGCGACGGTCGTTCGATTCGCTTCGCCGTCGCCACGCGCTTCGCGACCACACCCCGCCCCAGCGACGCATCCTTCAATCTCGACGTCGCTTTCGGCCAGCGCGAACAGCGGTTTTCCTCCGCGCTCCGCAGCACCTTCTTCGATGTCGGGGAACTCATCGCCCTCGCCGACGCCTTCACCCCAAAAGAAAGCAGGGCGGAATTCAGTCCGCCCCCCAAGCCATCCCTCCCACCGCCCAACCCCACACCGCCCGCACCTACTCTGCCCCTCGCCAACGCCCCGCTCCCCTCGCCCCTCGTCGCTACGACGCCGCTCGGCGTTCCGTTTTGGGGCGACGTGCGCGGCCGGTTCGACCTCGAACTCGGCACCGTGCTGCTGACGCCTTACCGAATCGACGGCGTCAGAGGCCGCATCGAACTCACCGACCGCGCGTTCTCGCTCTCCGATTTTTCCGGCGAAATGTTTTCCGGCCGCTGGTCCGGCGCGCTCCGCCTCGATTACGACCCGGCCGCCGCGAACAACGATCACGCGCTCACGAGCCGCTTTCAAATTTCCCAAATGGCCACTGCCGCCGCCATCGCCGCCGCGATGCCCAACGACTACGGCTCCCTCGATACGCGCCTCGATCTCGACCTGTCCCTGCGCGGCACGGGCAACCGCTGGTGGGAGCTGCTCGATCACGCCGAGGGCGAGTTCACCGTCGATGCGCGCAGCGGCATCGCCCGCCTCACCCATCCGCAACTCGGCACCGCCGCCACCGTCCTCGCACTCGCCGGCACGTTGAGTTTCTCCTCGGAGATGCGTGCGCTCGGTCGCCTGTTGAGCAAGTTCGCCGCCATGCCGGTCGAGCGCCTGCACATCAGCGGCGCGCGCGACGCCGCCGGCGATCTCGTGCTGCGCGAGTTCCGCCTCGATTCCCCTCAAGCCCATTTTCTCGGCCAGGGCCGCGTGCCCGCCACCGCCGGCGTGCCGCTCGCCGCGCGTCGCCTCGATCTCTCGGTGCAACTCACCGCGAAGGACGAGATGGCCGTCATCCTCGGCAACATGAAGCTCCTCGAACGCACCCCGCAGCCCGATGGTTTCCGCCGCATGACCCAGCCCTTCACCCTCGGCGGCGAGGTCGGCAAACCCGACCCCAGCCAGCTCTACGAAATGTTCGCCCGCGCCGTCGATGGCTCGTCCGGCACATGGTCGCTCATCATGCACAAGGTGCGCCGCGAAATGGAAAAATCGTCGCCGCCCTCCGCCGGTTCTCCGCCTGCCCAACCCTAACCCCCACTCCGCGCCACATCCATTGCTCTCCGCCCGCCCCTGATCGCTTCTTCCCGGCTCACCCTCGCCGCCCTCGCTGTATTCACGTTCACCACCGCCCGCGCCGAAGATCCTGCCGCCGAAGCTGAGCGCCGCGTCCGCGCCCACGTCACCTGCCTCGCCGACGATCTCATGGAGGGCCGCGGCGCCGGCACCCGCGGACACGGCCTCGCGATGAACTACGTCGCCGCGCAATTCATACGCCTCGGCATCGAGCCCGCCGGCGACAAGGGCTACCAACAGCCGATGGCCATGCGCGAATCGCGCCTCGATATCGAGGCCGGCAAACTCGTCATCCGCCACGCCGGCACCGAGGTCGCCCTCGCGCCCATCAACGACATGATCGCCCGCCCCGCCGCCGGCGTCGCCGCGAGCGAGGTCACCGCACCCGCCGTCTTCGCCGGCTTCGGCATTCACGCGCCCGAGTTCAACTACTCCGATTTTGCCGCCGGCATCGATCTCCGCGGCAAAATTGCCGTCATCCTCGCCGGTTCGCCGAAAAGTCTCCCCGCCACCGCCAAGGCCCACTACTCGCGCGAAAAAACCGCCGAGCTCGTCCGCCGCGGCGCCATCGGCGTCGTCACCGTCGGCACGCCCGCCGAAGAGAAACGCGTCGCCTGGGCCTTCACGATCAACGGCGCGCGTTTCCCCGCCATGCGCCTCATCAATCCCGATGGTTCCCTCGAAGACGCCGCGCCCCAATTGCTCGGCACCGCCTCCGTCAACCGCACCGCCGCCGCCGCACTTTTCAAATACGCTCCACACCAAATCGACGCCGTCTTCGCCACCTCCGAACGCAGCGAGCCGCAGTCCTTCCCGCTCGATATTGAACTCACCGTCGGCGGCCGCGCCACCGTGAGTGACATCACCAGTGCCAACGTCCTCGGCTGGCTCCCCGGCACCGATCCCGCTCTCGCCGACGAACCGCTCGTCGTCACGGCGCACATCGACCACATCGGCATCGGCCCCGCCATCAACGGCGACGCCATTTACAACGGCGCTCTCGACAACGCTCTCGGTGCCGCCGCTCTCCTCGCCGCCGCCGAGCAGCTCGCTACCAGCCCGCGCCTCAAACGTCCCGTGCTCTTCGCCGCACTCACCGCCGAGGAAAAAGGCCTGCTCGGCGCCAGCCACCTCGCCCGTCATCCGCCCGCGCGCGTCCGCCGCTACGCCGCCAACCTCAACTTCGACATGCCCGTCATCCTCGCCCCCGTGCGCGACGTCATCGGCATCGGCGCCGAACACACCACGCTCGGCGCCTCCCTCGCCGCCGTCGCCGCCAAAAACAATTTCTCCATGAGCCCCGATCCCGCGCCCGAAGAGGTCGTCTTCGTCCGCAGCGACCAATACCCGTTCATCCGCGCCGGCGTGCCCGCGCTCTTCATGAAATCCGGCCAGCACGGCCTTGATCCGAAGCAGGACCTCGCCGCGCTCGAGGTGGATTTCCGGAAAAATCACTACCACAAACCCAGCGACGATCTCACGCGCCCGATCCACTGGCCCTCCGCCGGCGCCTTCGCCGTCGTGACGACCGAATTGATCCGCTCCGTCGCCAACGACCCGATAGCCCCGTCATGGAAACCCGGCGATTTCTTCGGCTCCCGCTTCGGCCCCGAAAAAGACGCCCCGAAACGCTGAACTCGGCACGCCTACGCTTGCCCGGTATCAACCCACAAAAGCAATAGAACGGGCGGTCAGTAACTCCAATTCTCGTGCGCCAGCGGCGCGGAGTTCAACTGTTGGCGGCGCAAGCGCCACTGCGGCAGATGTCGGTTCATGAGTGCAAGAAACCGGTCGTTGTGCGTCCGCTCGATGAGGTGCGCGAGTTCGTGGACGAGTATATATTCGAGACACGCCGGGGCCTTGTGCGCCAACTCAAGATTCAACCAGACGCGTCGCGCCTCCACGTTACAGGTGCCCCAGCGCGTTTTCATTTTCTTGATTCCCCACGCCACCGTTTCGACACCGAGGAGCGGTTGCCATTTTTCCAGCAAGGCCGGGAGGCGCGCCTTCAGCCGCTCGCGATACCACGCTTGCAGCACGCGTTGACGCCTCGCCGCCGAAGCATTTGCGCCGATGTGCAGCTCCAAGCGCGAGCCCGGGCGCAGCGCCACCTCGGCCCGGCCGTCGCTGGGAACCACTCGCAACCGGTAGCGTCGTCCAAAAACGTAATGGCTCTCACCACTTACCAGCTCCCGGGGCGAGAGCCGGGGCTGCGCGGCGAAACGCGCTTGCTGGCGTTTGATCCAGCCTAGCTTGCCGATCACCGCGAGGCGCACCGCCGCGTCGGAAACGGCGAGCGGGGCCGCCACCCGCACCCGGCCGCTGGGTGGGTAAACTCCAAGATGCAGATTCTTGATCGCCTTACGCTCTACGGCGACCGTCAGGCCTGCGACGTCAAGGGAACGATACTCAGTATTCATTCTGGTTTCTGATCAAATCCATGACGCGATCCACCTCAGTCAGGACCGGTCGGCCGTCATAATCAGCGTGCGGGGCCTCGGCCAAAGTATCCTTGCCCTCCATCGCCGCGCGCACGGCGTTTAAGACCTTTTTCACCTTAAACGCATTCGCCCGCCAATCATCCTGCCTGCTGGCGCGGATGGCGGCATCAATTGCCAGTGCGAGCGTTTCGTCCCGCTCCAGATTGTCGAAGAGCGCGCGTTTGGCCGGAGAGTTGATCGTGGTCGGATAAGCGGCGGAGGTGGGTCCATTTTTCGCCTGCTGGGTCAGCTCGGCGATCTTGGCCAGATAGTCTTCGTAGGCCAACGCATCGCGCTTCCGCTGCTCGATGAGCGCGTCGAGCAGCTCCGACATGCGCTCGTAGTATTTCGGGTTAATCGGGGACTCGTCGATGATCAGCTTGCGGACATTATTCTCGATGGTTTCCGCAGCGGCATTTTGGTTTTTCCGAATGCCATCCGGCAGGGCTTCGACTGCCGCCGCCCCGCCGCGCTCCACGATGAGCTGGAT
>JANXLP010000166.1 GCA_025355125.1 Opitutaceae bacterium
TCGCCCCACCCATCCCCATCCATGCGCCTCACCCCGACCCTGCTCGCCCTCTTCGCCACCGCGTTTTCCCATAGCCTCGCCGCCGCCGAGCCCGCCGCATTTCCTGTCACCATCCGCGTGGACGCCGCCAAACCCGGCGCCGAGCTCAAACCCATCTCCCGTTTCTTCGGCGCCGATGAGCCCAACTACGCCTACATGAAGGACGGCAAGAAGCTCCTCCGCGACATCGGCCAGCTCGGCACCACCGCCGCCCCCGCCTATTTCCGCACCCACGCCCTCCTCGTCACCGGCGACGGCACCCCCGCCCTGAAATGGGGCAGCACCAACGCCTACACCGAGGATGCCCAGGGCCGTCCCATCTACGACTGGACCATCGTCGATCGCATCTTCGACACCTACCTCGCCCGCGGAGTGAAACCCTACGCGCAAATCGGCTTTATGCCGCAGGCGCTCTCCACCAAGCCCGAGCCCTATCAACACGAGTGGCGTCCCGGTTTTCCCTACAACGAGATCTACACCGGCTGGGCGCATCCGCCAAAGGACTACGCCAAATGGGCCGAGCTCGTTTACCAATGGGTGAAGCACTGCGTCGAACGCTACGGGGCGAAGGAAGTCGAGTCCTGGTATTGGCAGGTCTGGAACGAACCCAACATCGCCTACTGGAAAGGCACGCCCGAGGAATTCCGCAAACTCCACGACTACGCCATCGACGCCGTCCGCCGCGCGCTGCCCACCGCGCGCGTCGGCGGGCCCGACACCGCCGGCGACGGCGGGAAATTCATGCAGGATTTCCTCGAGCACAACCTGCGCGGGAAAAACTTCGCCACCGGCCAGATCGGCACGCCCCTCGATTTCCTCTCCTTCCACGCGAAAGGCTCGCCCACCTTCGTCGATGGCCACGTGCGCACCGGCCTCGCCGCCCAGCTCAACACCATCGACAAAGCCTTCGCCCGCTTCGCCTCGTTCCCCGAGCTAAAAGGCAAACCCATCGTCATCGGCGAATCCGACCCCGACGGCTGCGCCGCCTGCCAAGGGCCGCAACTCGCCTACCGCAACACCACGATGTATTCGAGCTACACCGCCGCCGCCTTTGCGCGCAAACACCTCCTCGCCGAAAAACACGGCGTGAACCTCGAAGGCGCCGTCACTTGGGCCTTCGAATTCGAAGACCAACCGTATTTCGCCGGCTTCCGCGTGATGGCGAGCAACGGCCTCACGCTCCCCGTGTTTAACGTCTTCCGCATGATGGCCAAAATGTCCGGCCGCCGCCTCGACGCGCAGAGTTCCGGCGACCCCGGCGTCGAATCCATCATCAAGAACGGCGTGCATGGCGCCACCGCCGACGTCTCCGCCCTCGCCAGCCTCGACCCCGCCCGCCGCCAACTCGCCGTCCTCGTCTGGCATTACCACGACGACGACATCCCCGGCGCCACCGCCGACGTCGCCCTCACCCTCGCCGGCCTGCCCGCCGAAGCGACCGCGCCCCGCGTCGCGCACTACCGCGTCGATGCCACCCACAGCAACGCCTACACCCTCTGGCTCGCGCTCGGCTCGCCCACCGCACCCACCCGCAGCCAATGCACCCAGCTCGAAGCCGCCGCCCAACTCGGCCAACTCGACGCCACGCCCGCCACCGTCACCACCGACCACGGCACCGCGACGCTCAACTTCCCGCTCCCCCGCCAAGCCGTCTCGCTCCTGGTTCTCACCTGGTAGGGCCGCGCGCGCCGGCGCGTCAACGCCGGCGCAACCAAACGCGCCGCGTCACTTGTCACTTAATAGGTGACAAGTTTTGGGTTCACCTACGGCGCCGCGAAGATTCCGCGATGCTTTACGGTCGGCTTTTATCCGTGTCGATCGGTGAGATCCGTGGTTAAAAATCCGCCATGCGCTTTCCCACGCTCCTTTTCGCGCTCTTCGCTTTTTCCCTGCTCACCGCCTGCCAGACACCCGCAACCCGCGAGCGCGCGCAGCCGGCCATTCCGCCCGCTCTCCCGCCCGCCCTCGCCTCGGCCCAGCGCATCGTCATCCTCGGCGATAGCATCACCTACGGCGGCACCTATGTGGACTTCGTCGAGACGGTGATCCGCACGCGCGTTCCCGGATGGCGCGGTGAAATCATCGACCTCGGCCTCTCCAGTGAAACCGTCTCCGGCCTCTCCGAAGACGGCCACGCCGGCGGCAAATTCCCCCGCCCCGATCTCCACGAACGCCTCGCCCGCGTGCTCGCGCAGACCAAGCCCGATCTCGTCCTCGCCTGCTACGGCATGAACGACGGCATTTATTTTCCGTTCTCCGAAGAACGCTTCGCCCGCTTCCGCGACGGCATGATCCGGCTCCACCAGGCCGTCACCGCCGCCCACGCCACGATCATCCACGTGACGCCGCCCGTCTTCGACCGCCTGCCCATCGCCGCGAAAACCCTGCGCGCCGGGCTCGCCGCCTATCCCACCCCGTTCGCCGGCTACGACCAGGTGCTCGCCCGCTATTCCGCGTGGCTCATATCTCAACGCGCCCAAGGCTGGGACGTCATCGACGCCCACACGCCCATGGCCGACACGCTCGCGCAGCTGCGCGAGACGGACCCGGCATTCACGTTCTCCAAAGACGGCATTCATCCCGATGCTCGCGGCCACGCCGTCATCGCCCGCGCGATCCTCTCCGCTTGGAATTTACGTCCCGACGACGGCGGCCTGCTCGACCGACTGGTCGCGAATCCCGACACTCCCCTGCTCAAACTCGTCCGCGAACGCCGCAAATTGCTGATGAACGCCTGGCTCTCCGCCACCGGTCACCGTCGCCCCGGCGTAGCCCCCGGCCTGCCGCTACCCGAAGCCGAGGCCAAGGCCGCCGCCCTTGGCGAAAAAATTCGCGCGCTGAACTAGCGCCGCCGCCCCGCGCCCCTCCTCCGGCCGCTAAGAGGGCGTCTAAAAAGGTAGGGTTGCCTGCGGCGGATCGAAAGTGGCACGGGCGTGCCGCCCGTGGGTTCGGAACATGGGCGGGACGCCCATGCCACGACGGACCAGATCGGAGACCTTTTTAGACGCCCTCTAAGGGAATTCCCGCGCCCCTCGGCATCCGCTGCGGGCACCGGGACGTTGTTTCTCGGTCCAACCCGCTCCCATGCGCACCTATCTTCCCTTTCTCCTCAGCAGCTCCCTGCTCACCCTCACCGCCCTCCTCACCGGCTGCGCCAGCACGCCCAAACTCGCGCCGCTCACGACCGTGCCCTTCGTCGATCTCGAACGCTACACCGGCCGCTGGTATGTGATCGCCAACATCCCCTACTTCCTCGAGCGCGGCAAAGTCGCCAGCTACGACACCTACGCCCGCCGCCCCGACGGCACGTTCACCAACAATTTCACCTTCCGTCGCGAGACCTTCGACGCGCCGGAGAAGACGTGGCACGGCTCCGCCAAGATCACGAACAAAACCACCAACGCCGAGTGGGCCGTGCAGTTCGTCTGGCCGTTTGCCGCCGACTACCTCGTGATCGATCTCGATCCCGACTACCGCTGGGCTGTCATCGGCCACCCCTCGCGCAACCTTCTGTGGATCCTCGCCCGCGACCGCCAGCTCCCCGACGCCCTCTACAACGCCATCGTCGCCCGCACCGCCACCCAAGGCTACGACCCCGCGCGCATCACCAAAGTCCCCCAGCCGGCGAACTGAGCGGCGAAGGGTCCGAAAGGCAGGAAGCGTTATCCCGAACGCGCCGCGCTACGGGAGGACGTGACGGTAGCTGACGAAGGCGACTTCCTTGCTGTCGGGTGACCAGGAGGGGACGTTGAAACTCCCTTGGCCGCCGAAGAGGGTCGCGATGGTTTTGGGTTTGCCGCCGGCGAGCGGCATGAGGCGGAGCGTGACGTTTTGGTCCTTGGGGTGACCTTTCACGTCTTTGTCGAAAGAGACAAAGACGAGCCATTTTCCGTCGGGCGAGGGATGGGGAAACCAGTCGGCGAAGTTGGGATCGGTGGTGACCTGCTCCTGCGCGGTGCCGTCGGGGTTCATGCGCCAGATCTGCATCACGCCACTGCGTTCGGAGTTGAAATAGATTTTTGTTCCGTCGGCGGTGTATTCGCTGCCGTCGTCGAGGCCCTCGGCGGTGGTCAGGCGCCGCTCGGGTCCGCCAGCGACGGGGACGGTGTAGATGTCGAAATTCCCATCGCGCTTGGCGCAGTAGGCGAGCGTCTCGCCGTCGGGCGACCAGCCGTGCCAGTAGGACGGACCGGTGGGAGTGACGAGGTTCGGCTCACCGCCGGCGGCGGGCACGATGTAGATCTGCGAGCCGTTTTCTCCGCGGCCGGAACTGAGCGCGAGCCAGAGCCCGTCGAAGGAGAGGCCGTGGTCGTTGTTGTTGCGGTCCACGGCGCCGGTGATGAGACGGATCGGTTGGCCACCGTCCACGGGGATGGTGTAGATGCCGCCGGCACGGTTGACGTAAAATTGTTTACCGTCGCGCGACCAGTTCGGCGCCTCGAAGGTAGAGCGCTCGCGGTGGACGAGGCGGCGTTCGCCGGTGGCGACGACGAGGGTTTCGAGGCTGGTTTCGCGGATGCGTTTCTCGGTCGCGAGAGCGACGCGGTGGGTGAGGGCGACGTTCGAGAGGAACGCCGTCTCAAGATTTTTGGAATTATGTGCACTCACGCCGAGGCCGACGTAAACCGGGTCGGGCAACGCGAGTGAGACGGCGCCGACGGGCTGAAACGGACCGCCATTTTTCGCGACGGAGACGGTGAACACATCGCCATCGCGCTCGAGTTTCACGGTGGCGGGAGCGGCGATGGGCGTGCGGATGGCGAGGGTGGTCGCACCTTTGGTCACGCGGTATTGGAGCTCGATGAGGCCGTCGCCGTGGATGGCGACATCGACGTAGGCATCGTCGGCTTCGAGACCGGTGCGCACGATCGCGCAGGCTTTACGATGGGCCTCTTTGCCGGGTTCGGGCCAGGCGACGTCCATCGTGAAGGCGAGGTCGCCGGACAGTTTTTTGTAGAGGAAGTGAAACGCATCTTCCTTAAACCACATGTTGGCGCCGCTGCCGGTGAGGCGATACTGGCCGGTGGCGGGGAGAAATTCGCCGGAGCCGGCGAGCGTGATTTTACCGATGTCGGCGGTGTGCGTGAATTCTCCGAGGGGCGCGGCGGAGAGCGACGTGAGGGCGAGGACGGCGAGGAGGATGGGGCGGAGCATAAAAGGAAACGGAAAGCGGTGGGGCGCGCCCGCCGGGCGCGCCGATGTGGAATACGAAACGCGATGGGCCCAGCGGGCCCGCCTCCCCCTCAGAAGGTGAGTTTGGCGGAGAGGGTGTAGTTGCGCGGGATGAGGTAGGAGAAGTTGCTCGGCACGGTGATGCGGGCGGGCGAGGCGATGTCGGTGCGGGGGCGGAGGTTGGTGGCGTTGGTGCCGATGACGCCGCCGTTGCTCCCGTAGATCGGCTCGCGGCGGTTGAAGAGATTATCGACGTTGAAATCGAGCTGTAGGCTGCGGCCCTGCTTCAGCTTGAACGTGTAGGAGAGGCTCGCGACGGCCTTGTAATACGACGGCGCGTAAACCGAATTACCCGCGCCCACCGTGGGATCGTCGATGGCGTTAGCGGGGTTGGCGGGATCGACGATGGTATCGCTGCCCCGGTAGCCGACGACCTGGCCGCCGCGGTAGTTGACGCCGGCGCCGACGCGCAGGCCCTTGAGCCGGCCGGTCTGGAAGCGGTAGTCCGTCGCGAGATTGCCGACCCACTTGCTGTTGCCCTGGCTCTCCTGCGGCACCTGGCCGGTGGTGTTGGGGATGACGGAGTCGATGAGGCTGTTCCAGCCGCTCACGGCGGCGTTGACGCGAGTCTGGTTGATGAGGAGCGGGTCGTTCAGCGCGGGGTTGATCGAGGCGCGCTTGGTCGCCGGGTCGATGAGCACGCCGGCATCGGCGAGGATCTGGCGCGAGACCGCGTCCTGGGTTTTGAAGTAAACGATGATGTCGGGATACTGGTCGCGGACTTTCGCGTCGGTGTAGCCGGCGTTGAGGACGGTGCGCCAGGCGCGGGTGAAGTTGGCGGTGAGCTCGAATTCGTAGCCCTTGGTGGCGGAGGTGACGGTGGAGTAAACGTTCTGGGGGAAGCGGGCGACGTTGCGGATGTTGCGACCCACGGAGCTGAGGTCTCCAACTACGGGCGCATCGGAGATCGAATTATACGCGCCGGTGAAACCGGAGGGCGAGAGGACCGCCGCGCCTTCCTGGTAGGAATCAAACGCGCCGATGCTGAGCGACATCCGGCCGTTGGGCAGGGTGACGCGCACGCCGTAGTCTTTGCCATGTGAGGTGGTGGGCGGGACGAGGGTGCCGTCGGCCTTCTGCGACGGCGCGGTGAGGCTGAAGGTCTCGGCGACATTGGCGTAAGCGCCGAGCCAGCGGGTGACGTTGACGACGCCGCCGAGGGTGAAGGTGTTGATGTTGGGTTTGAGACCGGGCGAATCGAAGTCGTCGCGGAAACGGTCGCCGGCGTATTGGGACTGCGGGATGTTGGCGCCGTTCACGTTGGAGCGGGGGCGGACGTCGGCGGGTTGCGACGGGCCGGTGGCGACGCCGGCGGCGTTCTTGGGCGTGTATTGCAGGTTAAAATAATCGGCCGGGGCGCTGCGGCGGAAGACGAGGTTGGTGCCATCCCAGCCGGGGGCGTTGTCACCGGGGGCGACGACGCGCTTATCGTTGATCTCGGCAAAATCGCGGCGGAAGGCGCCGATGAGCACGAGGCGGTTTTTGAAGAGGTCGAGATTGCCGGCGGCCTGGATGAATTTGTAACGGCGCAGGCTGTTGCGGTTGTTGTCCTCACGGCGGGTGTCATACATCCACGCGGGCGTGACGGTCTCGTTCACGCCGGTGACGGGGTTGATGATGTTCACCGGCGCGGTCGAGGGGGTGTAGTTGCGATTGGGCTGGTCGGCGTAGAAGCGCGTGTAGAGGCCGTATTCGCTGTATTCGAGGTTATCGACCCAACTGCGGGCATCGGGCGTGCGGCTCTTCAGCGGGAGGAGGAGCGTGAGCGCACGGGACTTCGTCTTCTGCTGGGTGAGGCCGGCCATGGCGCTGAACTGGAATTTGCCGATGCGCGTGTCCTTGATGTAAACGGCCTGGGCGCGGACGTTCTTGAGGTCGTTGGTGCGGAGATTCTGATACTCCATGAACTCCATGAACGCGTGTTTGAAATACGGGTTGGCGCCGCCACCG
>JANXLP010000191.1 GCA_025355125.1 Opitutaceae bacterium
CCTTAGAGGGCGTCTAAAAAGGTAGGGTTGCCTGCGGCGGATCGAAAGTGGCACGGGCGTCCCGCCCGTGGGTTCGGAACATGGGCGGGACGCCCATGCCACGACGGACCAGATCGGAGACCTTTTTAGACGCCCTCTTAGGCCAGGGGGTTCGAATGCACGGAACCAGCAGGCGGTGACGCCAGATGTTTGCTGGGAGCAAAGGCGGTAGTGTTTGGTCGGAGGAGGGGTCATGCCGGCGCGCAAGCAGTCCCCTCGCAGCGAAGAAAAGAAAAGGGCGGTGGTGGCGTTGAAACCTGCGCCGGTCAAACGGCTGCGGCGGGCGGCGCAGAGCACGCTGTTTGTCGCCGGGATGACGGCTTCGCGGCTGATGGCGGAGGCGGACTTTGCGGAGATGAAGCTCTTCTCGCCCGGGCTCGTGGACCGGTTGCAGGCACCGATCACGCGGTTTCACGAGTGAAGCAAAACTCGTGGTTGTCCGCGAGTGATGATGATCAACGCGAATGGCGGAGGGGGCGCGGCGCGTTAAGGATAACGCGCCCTACCTTTCGGGAGGTGCTTCAGCGGTAGTCGATGAGTTCGACCTCGAAGATGAGCGTGGCCTTGGGTGGGATCTTCGGTGGCTTGCCCTTTTCGCCGTAGCCGAGCCAGTAGGGAACGATGAGGGTGCGTTTTTCGCCGCGCTGCATGGTGAGGAAGGCTTCATCCCAACCGGCGATGACGGAGCCGATACCGATACGAAAGGTGAAGGGGACGCCACGCTCATAGGAGCTGTCGAAGGGCGTGCCATCGAGGAGGCGGCCGGCGTAGTGCGCGATCACTTCGCCACCGAGGCGCGGGGTGCCCTCGCGGGTGCCGGGAGCGCGTTCGATGTAGCGGAGGCCGGAGGGGAGTTTTTTGGCGGTGCCGTAGGTCTTCGCGAGGAGCATCGCGTCGTCGGTGCTGAGCTGCGGTGAGTTCTCGGCCATGGCGGCGCGCATGGTGGAGTTGATGGGCCGGCCGGGATTTTTGCGCGCGATGATGCCGGAGCGCACGACGATGGCGATCGTGGCGAGCAGGACGCCGAGGAAGGCGAGGTAGAAAAAGCTGCGGAGCGGAGAGGCGGGCATGGCGGGAATGAGAGTAAGCGGATAACGCGGAGGAACGCGCAAATGGCAAACGCGGAGCGGGCACGACTAGGAAAACGCGACGAGACGAGCCGCGCGGCGGAGCGCACGGCCCACCACGGGCTCAGAGGCCGTAGGTAATCGTGCGGGTGCCGGCGATGCCCGTGATCGTGATGGTGACGGCTTGCGTGTAGTCGGTGGGGTAGGTTTCACCGGCGACGGCGTTGAGAACTTTTACGAAATTCGCGGGGCCGACCAATTGGCCGGCGTTCACGGCGGTCACGCCCTGCTGCATCATGTATTGGTCGGCGGCCGAGGCGAGGAGGCGGGCGTTGTTGAGCACGGCCTTGTCCTGGGAGGCGAGGCGGACTTTTTGAAAGCCCGGGACGGCGAGGGCGACGAGCAGGCCGATGATGACGACCACGATCATGATCTCGATGAGGGTGAAGGCGTGCGAACGAGCCGCGCGCGGCGCGCATGGCCCACTTGCGATCAAGGTCTTGAGGGTGAGGGCTCGTGGGGTGGCGTGGGGTGGCAGGGGCATGCGATGCAGCCCGAGTGGGCTGCATCGTCAGGACAGCAGGTTGCAGTTGGCGCCGCGCCTACAATCGGGCACTGCCCATTGCCCAGTCACCGGGATGCGCGCGGGTGCGGGGGTTGCGGCGATTATTTCTTCGCGAGCAACTCGAGGGCGGCGGCGGTGAGCGCGGTCACGCCGGTCTTGATCGCGGGCTCGGGCAGCGGGGCGAACTTGCTCGAGTGGAGCGAGGGCAGCGGCACGCCGGTGCGCTGGCTCTCGGCGATCTTTTGCGGATCGACGGCGCCGACGCGGAACATGCAGATCGGCACTTTTTCCAGCGTGCGGCCGAACTGGCCGAAATCTTCGCCGCCCATCTCGGGGTCGATGGTCTGCACGGCGGCGGCACCGAGCCAGGTGGTGAGGGCACCGCGCACGCGGCGGGTGAGCGCGGGGTCGTTGTAGGAGGCGGGGGTGAACTCGCCTTCGAGGATTTCGACGATGGGCATGAGGTCGTCGGGAATGCCGGCGGCGATGGCTTCGCCGCGGCAGATGCGTTTCACGGCATCGATAGTGTGACGGCGCACGGTGTCGGAGTAGGAGCGGAGGGTGAGCTGGAGCTTCACCTCGTTGGGGATGACGTTGGATTTGGTGCCGCCGTGGATGGAGCCGACGGTGACGACGGCGGGTTCCACGGGGCGGGTCTCGCGGCTGACGATGGTCTGGAGGGTGGTGACGATGCGCGCGGCGAGGACGATGGGATCCTTGGTCGTCTGCGGATAGGCGCCGTGGCCGCCGACGCCGCGCACGGTGATTTCGGCGGTATCGACATTGGCCCAGTTGAAACCTTCGAGGATGCCGATGGTGCCGGCGGCGAGCGTGGCGCTGTCGTGGACGGCGATGGCGAAGTCGGGCTTGGGGAATTTTTGGAAGATGCCTTCCTTGAGCATGGCGCGGGCGCCGATGCCGCGCTCCTCGGCGGGCTGGCCGACGAAGACGAGCGTGCCGGCCCAGAGATCGCGGTGCGCGGCGAGCTGGCGGGCGGTGCCGGTGAAGATGGTCATGTGCAGATCGTGGCCGCAGGCCTGCATAACGGAGACTTCCTTGCCGGTGAGATCGACGACGCGGTCCGTGCTGGCATAGGTGAGGCCGGTCTCCTCGAGGACGGGCAGGCCGTCGAGATCGGTGCGCACGAGGAGGGTGGGGCCGGCGCCGTTTTTGAGGACGCCGACGATGCCGTGACCGCCGAATTTTTCCGTGACCTCGAAGCCGATGGCGCGGAACTCGGCGGCGAGTTTGGCGGAGGTTTTTTCCTCCATGAGCGAGAGCTCCGGATGCGCGTGGAGATCGGTGTAGAGCGCGAGGAGCGAAGGGTAGTCGGCGGCGAGTTTCTGGGCGACGGCGGTGGCGGCGGTGCCGTCGCCCGTCGCCGTGACTTTGGGGGACAAGTCTGCGGCGCGGAGGGCGAACGGGGTGGTGGCGAGGGTCGCAAGAAGGGAAAGGGCGAGGCGCGTAGGGCGGTTCATTTTGGTTCCAGTTTGAGGATGAGGGAGTCGAGGACGGCGTCGGTGATGAGTTTTAGGCGCTGGGGGGCCATCGGTTGAGCGTTGAGGGTTGAGCGTTGAGGGTTCTGGGCGGCGTAGGCGGCGGCGCCTTCGGCTTGGGCGGTGGTGAGCAGGGTTTGCTTGGCGGTGTGGAAGGCGCCGCCTTGCATGAACTCTTTCACGGTGCCGGGGCGGTCCATGAAGGCGGCGGTGGTGGCGTCGCCGATCCAGAGTTTCCATTCGTCGCGGTCGGCGACGTAGAGGACGAGTGCGCCGTTTTGGAGAACGCCGAGTCGTTCGGCGAGGTCGCGGAGGTAGTTGTTGAGTTTACGGCCGTCGGTGTCGGGCGGGGATTTTTCGAGGAGGCGGGCGACGATGCGGGTGCCGGTGGTGCGTTCGAAGTTGGCGAGTTTGTAGTTAAAATTTTTTGCGCGCGGCGGCGTGGTGGGAAGGAGTTGTTGCGGGTCTTCGAAGTGCGTCGTGGGGCCAGGCTCGCGGGCGGCGGTATATCTTTTGGCGGCGGCGGAGAGCGTGGCGAAGGTGGAGGCATCGGCGCGGAAGGCTTGGGCGGCGGGGCCGATGCGGAGAATTTTGATGGAGAACGGGTCGTCCGGTTTGATCTGCGGGAGGAGTTCGAGGCCGCGGATGATCTGGCCGAAGACGCTGTGGAGGTAATTGAGGCGCTGGGTGGGGGCGAGGGTGATGAAGAATTCGCAGCTGTTGGTGTCGGGGCCGGCGTTGGCCATCGAGAGGACGCCGGCGGTGGCGTGGTGGAGGCTGGGGACGAATTCATCCGGGAAGTGGGGCGTGACAGGTTTCGGGAGCGCATCGGTATCTTGCAGGCCAGGGTTGCCGCTCTGCATCACGAAGCTGGGGACGACGCGATACCAGGTGAGGCCGGTGTAAAACGGTTGGCCATTTTTCGACTCGCGGGAGCCTTCGGCGAGGCTGACGAAGTTGGCGCACATGAGGGGCGCCTTTTTGGTGAAAAGTTCGGCGGTGAAGGTGCCGCGCGGCGTGGTGAAGTCGGCGTAGAGGCCTTCGGGGAGCGGGGCGTCGGCGGCGCGGAGAGAAACGGAGAGAGGAAAGAGAAAGATTAAGAGAACGAGAAAGAGGGGACGGCGGAGAGTTTTCATTTGGGCTCCAATTTGAAGATGAGGGCGTCGAGCAGGGCGTCGGTCTGGAGTTTGAGTTGCTGGCTCGCGGGCACGGGTTTATCGGCGGGGGCGGCGGCTTTTTGTTTTTCGAAAGCGGCGTCGCCGGCGGTTTGGGCGGCGGTGAGGAGGGCGTCTTTCACGGCGTGGAAAGTGCCGTCGTCGGCGAGGTCGGCGGGAGTAGCGGAGCGGCCGAGGAAGGTGGAGGTGAGGTCGTCACCGATCCAGACGCGCCAGTCTTTTTCGTCGGCGAAGTAGGCGACGACCGCGCCGCTTTTTTCGGTGCCGAGTTTTTTGGCGAGGGCGCGCATGAACTGGCCGGGAACGGCGTCCTCGGCGGCCGTGGGTGATTTGGCGAAAAGGCGCGCGCGGATTTTTACCCCGATGGCGCGCTCGACGTTGGCGAGTTTGTAATTGAAGGCTTTCGCGCGCGGTGGCTCGGTGGGAAGCAGTTTTTGTGGATCGTCGAAGGCGGCTTCTGGGCCGGGCTCTTTGGCGGCGCTGTATTTCTTTTTGCCAGCAGCGAGGGCGTCGAAGGCGGCAAGGTCGGTTTTGAAGGCTTTCGCGGCGTCGCCGAGTCGGAGGATGGTGATCGCGAGGGTGTCGCCTTGCTGAATTTTGGGGAGAACTTCGAGGCCGCGGACGGTGCGGCCGAAGACGGCGTGGAGGTAGTTGAGGCGGTTGACGGGGGCGAGGGTGAGGAAAAATTCGGAGCTGTTGTCGTCGGGGCCGCCATTGGCCATCGAGAGAATCCCGGCGGCGTCGTGGCGGAGGCCGGGGACGAATTCATCGGGGAAGGGGAGCGGGTGGCCGGCGTTGTTGTCGGCTTCGGCGCCGGTGGTTTTCGTGGGATCGCCGCTCTGGAGGACGAAGCCGGGGACGACGCGATACCAGTTGAGGCCGCTGAAAAACGGTTTGCCGTCGGCGCGCGGGGCGAGCGTGCCCTCGGCGCGGCCGACAAACGAGGCGCAGGTGAGCGGGGCGCGTTGATAGAGGAGCTCGACGGTGAAGGCGCCGCGCGGGGTGGTGAACTCGGCGTAGAGGCCTTCGGGAAGGTTGGATGCTAGGGGTGTGGGGCGAGAGGGCTCGGCGGCGCGAAGGGCCGGGAGGAGGACGAGGAGGGAAACGAACAGCGAGACGAGCGGGCGTTTCATGGGCACGACGCTGCGGGGGTGGGCGGCGCGGGACAAGCCAAGGCGCGGGGAAAACGGCGATCAGGGGATCGCGCATCGCGCGAATGAACGCGAACGGGTAAGAAACGGCGTGAGGGGCGGTGCGCGGTGGACCGCAGTGGGTTGAGGACACCGACGCGCATGGCGGGAGGGCTGATCCGGGGCGGTCACGAGCAGAGGTGTTATACCAACGTCTGGTGATATCTGGACGATAGCGACCCACCACTCGCTCACGCTCGCGGCTACCTTAAGTCAAAAATTCAACTGAGGGTGGTATTATACCCACGTCCCTTAATTTCTAGATGTTTGTCATTGCGAGGTGCGCGAAGCGCGCCGTGGCAATCCAGCTGGATTGCTTCGTCGCTACGCTTCTCGCAATGACAGCCTGTATATCAAGGGGCGTTGGTCTTAGCGCAGGCCGGATTTCACCGAAGTGGTGGAGATCCGGCACGAACGAGGCCGAGGGCTTTGACGTCGTCGTTGATAAAAACGGGGTGGCTGACGATGGGGGCTTGTCTTGAGACGACCGTGTCGGGGAATTTTAAACCTCCCGGTGGCGCAACGTAGTTTGAGGAAAATTTATGCCGCGGAGCGGCTCGATGGGGAAAGAGGAAACGGCAGGGCGAAAAGAGTTGGGGATGGAGGTAAACGTAAAATTACCGGCGGAGACTAATTATATAGTCCCACTGGATTTACGTTCATAAAAAACGGGTGGAAAATAACCGCATGAACAGTGGCGGTCTGACCACGGTGCGGTCATTGCTTAATGAGGTGAAATACCTATTGAGTGGAAGAATTTTGAGACGTATTGGTTTTTGATATGCACCTGGGTCTGGGAAATTTTTCTCTCTGATGAAAAGTAACGTCCAAGGGTTTCTTTCGGAATCTAGCGACCAACCACGTCGTTCGATCTTCTTGGTCGATGATCACCCGATTTTTTGCGAGGTGCTCAGCCAGTTGCTAGACGAATCCGGAGATTTCGAGGTGGTGGGATCGTGCGGCGACGGAGAGACGGCGATGGCACAGCTCGCAGGGTTGAAGGTGGACATTCTTATACTCGACCTGATGTTGCCGGGGATCAGCGGACTCGAGGTGCTGAGCCGGTTGCGGGCCATGGAATTTCAGGGCCGCACGGTGGTGTATAGCGGCGGCGCAACGGATGAATTGGTGGCAGCGGTATTTGCGCAAGGGGTGAACGCTTTTGTCGAGAAAAGCGCGAAGGTGGAGGAGTTGCTGTCGTCGTTGCGGGCGGTGGGGCGAGGGGAGTCTCTCATGAATTCGCGCATGAGCACCGTGGTCCGGACGATCGTCCGACAGCGCATCGCATGTAAATCTCTGAGCGGTGAGGATTTGGCGATTTTGCGCTTGCTGGCGTTGCAGTATACCGCGAAGGAAATTGGGAGCGATATGGAGATGTCTCTGTCGGGGGTTTACAAAGCGAGGAAGCGGATCGAGGAGCGGCTGGCGATGAAGCATCGCGGGGATTTCTTTTCGATGGCGGTGAAGCTGGGGTTGGTGCAAGTCGGGGACTACCGGAGCCGCCGCGAGCAGAAGGGTGCCGCGCCATGAAAAGTGCCCCAACGATCGGCCGAGATCGGTCCGATACAACCCTGCGAGACCACGAACAGTTGATGGCGCAGGCACTGGAGGGACTTGGCCAAGTCTTCACGCCGTTTACGTTTGTGATCGAAGTGAAAACGCAAAAATTCGTCCACTTAGCTGGTCCGTGCGAGAGTCTCTTTGGGATGACGGCGGCTGAAATGGTGACAGATTTAGACTGGTGGGAAACGATACTCGCCCCGAGTGAGGCCCCGTTGGTGGCAAAGCTGCGTCAGGATTTGGATCTGCACGGGAAGGTGTCGCGCGTTCTCCCTGTGACACTGCGGGACGGGCAAAAAAAGGTGGTGCGGGTAGTCGTAATGAGGCGAGAGATCCTCGGCAGAATGTTTTCGGTCGGGAGTGTATTCGATCTGGGGGAGGCTGAACGATTGGGGTTGGATCAGGATGTGTTTCGAATGGCGGTGGAGCACACGCACGAAGGCGTAGCGGTGACGGGTGCGGATGGCGGCTTCGTGTTTCTCAATCGCGAGCACATAGAGATTTTTGGCTACGACCGGCCCGATGAACTCCTCGGGAGATCGTGGCGGGACCTCTACGAGGAGGCTGAGGTGCGTCGGATCGAGAATGAGGTGTTTCCCGAGTTGGTGGCCAAGGGGGTGTGGCGTGGGCGACTCAAGGCCAAGCGTCGGGACGGCTCGATGTTCTACCAGGCGTTGACGCTCTCACTGCTGCCGGAGGGAGGACTCGTGTGCAACTGCCAGGACGTATCCGAACAGGTCGATCTGGCCAAGCGGCTGGAGGCGAGCGAGTCGATGTTTCGGACCTTTCTGAATACACTGCCCACGGCGGTGAGCATTCGAAATTTGCAGGGTGACTATGAGTTCGTGAACCTAGAGGCGTTCCGCGTCCTTGGCGTGGCAGGGGCAGCGAAGGAGGAGGACCTCCAGAAAAAGGCTAGCCTCGCGCCGCATCCGATTTTTGAAATTCTGGCCAAAGCGGATCAGGAGATCGCGACGACGGCACAAAGCGCGCGGTTCGAATTGCCGCTACGGTTAAATGGGGAGGATCGGGTTCTGGACGTGAAGAAGTTGGCGCTGCGAATCGGTTCCGAGGCCGTTACGCATGTGTGCACCCTAGTCGACGACGTGACTGAGCGGAAGCGGCTGGATGTGCTGGCGGATGAGCATGCGCGCGAACTCGAGGCCTACCATTTGATGCAGCGTGAATTCATCTCGATGGTGTCGCACGAATTTCGCACTCCGCTGACGTCGATCGAAGGCGTGCGCTACCTTTTGATGAAAAAGATCGAGGCGTCGCCAAGTGGGCAGACCGAGGATCTCCGGCGGCTGCTGAGCATGCAGGAGCAGGCCATTGCGACGCTGGGTCAGCTGGTTGATCAAGTCTTGTTGCTCAACCGAATCGAGCACATGGGGCTGGGGGCGGCGCCGAAGGCAGTGCCAATGGTGGAATTCATGCAGAAGGCCGTGGGAAATATCGGCGACTCGTTAAAGCAGGAACGCGTGCGGCTGACGATGAGCGTGCCCGAGGATTTTGTGGCTATGTTCGATGAGGCGCAAATGCGGGTGGTGTTGGAGAATTTGATTTCCAATGGCCTGAAATATTCGCCGAGTGGGACGAAGGTCACGGTCGATGTGTCGGCGAGCGACGAGCGGTGGGAACTGAAGGTGACCGATCGAGGGAGAGGCATTCCGAAGGCGGATCAAGCCAAGCTTTTTCAACCGTTTAGCCGCGCGACCAATGTCGGGCAGGTGCCAGGCACGGGACTAGGGCTGACGATCATCCGCCGCGTGGTCGATTTTCACCAGGGCACCGTGGCGTTTACCAGCGCAGAGGGGAAAGGCACGGTGTTTACGCTGTCGTTTCCCCGGCAAATTTCCGCGAGCGAGGAGGCGGTGAAGACGGGAACCGCGCCTCCATCTAACATCGGTCTGCTTTTCTCCAAATCCCGAACTTCCACCCCATGAGCACCCCCGCTGTATCGCCGACCATCCTGCTTGCCGAAGACGACGATTTGGTGCGCCAAATCGCGGGAGAGACTCTGCGCGAGTCGGGCTACACGGTCGTGGCGGTCCGCGACGGGGTGGAGGCGCTGGAGGCGTTGGGCCAAGCGGCTCCCGATTTGATCTTGAGCGATGTCCGCATGCCGCGGTGCGATGGGTTTGAATTTCTGCAACGGGTGAGGCGTGATCCCGTGAATTTGGCGATACCGTTTATCATCATGTCGGCGAAGGCCGACACGACGGACCAGCGCATGGGAATGTCGCTCGGTGCGGACGACTATGTGACGAAGCCCTACAAGGCGGAAGATCTGTTGAGGACGATCGCGGTGCGGCTGGAGCGAGCGGCGCGGGTCAAGGACCTGTTGCAGCAGCAGCAGCGGTTCCTGACGTTGGTGTTACCGCACGAGCTGCGCACGCCGCTGACCGGCATCATCGGCTATGCGGACTTGATGGTGACCTTGGGTGAATCCGGTGAAATGTTATCGGCGGTGGATCTCCTCGAATTCGGCCGGAATCTTGCGCGGTCGGGGCACCGAATGCTGGGGGTGGCGAATGACCTTGCGCTGTGGAGTTGGCTGGAATCGCGGGCGATGGACGCACGATCCGGCGGGAAGCCGTTGCGAAAGCCGGTGAAGCTGACTGAGGAAATGATAAAAAATTGGAGCAGCGTAAGTGCCGAGCTCTACGGACGTGCGAGCGACGTCCGTATCTACATGGAATCGGCGACGTTGCTGGCGGCCGGGGAAGGGCTGGATCGCGTGGTCGGGCACCTAATTGACAATGCGCTCAAGTTTTCGCTGCCGGGCAGCTTGGTCAAGGTGACCGGGCGCGTGGCAGGGCTGAACTATGAAATTGAGGTGAGTGATCGGGGCCGCGGTATGAGCGACGCCGAGTTGGCTTCGATCGGCCCGCTGCGGCAGTTCGGGCGCGAGCGCTTCGAGCAACAGGGCATGGGCATGGGCTTGGTGCTCGCGCGTAGTTTCGCGCAGCTGGGTGGAGGTAGTTTTGAAGTGCGGCGTAACCTCGAGGGCGGCGGAACCTACGCGCGGCTGACGCTGCCGTTGGCCGCAGCGTCGGAGCCGGCCTCGCGAGCCTGAAAACGTTGCGGTGACTTAGCCGGGGGAGAATAGCCGCGCGTCCGGTGCTGCGGCCTGCAAAGGTGCGATGGTGGCCCCGCCCGCCGCGCGGTGAAGGGCGAAACCTCCGACGCACCCGATATTTTATGAGTTCATGTCCGTTTCACCCGCACCCGGCCGGAGCCGCACTGCCTGCCGGAGAGGCGGACGCGCGAGATTTTTTCCGCCAAGCGCAGGCCGAGGGCTTGTGGGTGGGAACGTTTGAAAGCTGGAAAGCGGAGCGCGGCACGGGCGCGGAAGGCGGAGTGCGGCTGACGACGGCGGAACTGGTCTTCGGCGCTAAGTTGGCGTGGCGGAACCAGGCGCGCTGTATCGGGCGGCTGTATTGGCGCAGTCTGGTGGTGCGGGATTTTCGAGAGGTGGCGGACGCGGCGGGCATGTATGCGGCGTTGGGCGAACATCTGGAGTTGGCCACGCGTGGCGGGGATGTAAGGCCGGTGATGACGGTGTTTGCCCCGGCGAAGGCGGGATGCGCGGGGCCGGCGATCCGCAACCGGCAACTGGCGGGTTACGCGGGCTACCGGGACCGCGGCGCAGTGCTGGGCGATCCCTTGAACTGCGCGCTCACCGAGGAGGCGCTGGCTCTCGGGTGGGAACCGCCGGGCCAGCGCACGGCGTTTGACCTGCTGCCTTGGATCCTCGTGGGGCGGGACGAACGTCCGCGGTGGTTTCCGGTGCCCGCCGGGCTCGTGAAAGAAGTGAGGCTGGTGCATCCGACGCTGGCGTGGTTCGGAGAGCTGGGGCTGAAATGGTATGCGGTGCCGGTGGTGTGCGACATGGCGTTGCGGCTGGCGGGCGCGGTGTATCCGGCCGCCCCGTTCAGCGGGTGGTATATGGGGACGGAGATCGGTAGCCGGAATCTGGCGGATGAAGCGCGCTACAACCTGCTGCCGCAAATCGCGCGGTGCATGGGGCTCGACCTCGCGGCGCCGGCCTCGTTGTGGCGTGAGCGCGCACTGGTGGAACTCAACGCGGCGGTGTTGCACTCGTTCGCGGCGGCGGGCTGCCGGATCGTGGACCACCATACGGCGAGCGACGAGTTCGGGCGGTTCTGCGCGCTGGAGGAAGCCGCGGGGCGGTCCGTCTCTGCGGAGTGGGACTGGATTGTGCCGCCGTTGGCCGGGGCGGCGACCGCGGTGTTTCACCGGCCGATGACGGATTTGCGGTTGCGCCCGGAGTTCGTCCACGGCGGACACGCAGAGGAGCGCGCGGGCCGGTAAAATGAGGGGCGGCCCTGCGCGGTGCGATTTTTCCACCGCAAAACAAGGGAATCATCCGATACCGTTACCGCCGGGGCGGGTGTAACGTGGGGGATGTTTTATATAGGGTTGCTGGTCGTCGTTTATCTCGCGTTCGCGGGCGGGCTCATGGTTTTCGCCTGCCGGGCTCCGGAAGGGTATGAAGACGAGTGGGGCTTTCACTTTGGGAAACCCCAAAACGAGTGCTCGGAGACGACGGCATTAACCGCTGTCGGAAAGCAGTGCGCGAGCGAAAGGAGGGTTGCTACGATCAAGGAGCGGTCGGCGACAGCAGGCCGGGACGATGGCGGGGAGCGCGCTCAGGGGATGGAGCGATATGATTTGCAGGCGGGGGAGCTCGCTCCCGACCTCGCGCCGGCCGATCGCTCGGTCCGCGTAAGCAAGATGGTCCTTGGGGCCATGCTGATGCTGGTTCTTGTCCTTCAGCTGGCGGTTATATTGAAGGCATGTGTCGATTTCGGGAGTCCTTTTTGATCGTCAAGGGTGGGCCCGGGAGCCGATGTGAAACGGCAGCGGGTCGGCGTGTGGACGCGCTGGAGGTGAGGTCGTTTTATGGCGGATTGTCTGCTGGCGGCGAGGGGGAGGGGACGAACAAGAGGGCGGAGCACGGAAGGCAGCACCGGGGGAGGGACTGGAGTGCGAGCTGCGCTGGGATTCCGGCGTTGCGGAGACACGCCTCAGTGAAGCAGGCGTGCATCAGACCGTGGGGCGAAGGCCCGGGCAAGAAGCGGTAACTGAAGGGTGGGTTTGCCGTAATACCAACGTCTGAGCGTCTGGCGATGTCTGGAAGATCGCGAACCACCACTCGCTCACGCTCGCAGCTACCGCGCGCACATGCTCGCAGCTGCCAAAGGTCAAAAACACAAGGGGCGTTGGTATAAAAACGCCAAGGGTTGCACCGCGTCGATGGGTAGTCCGGCGTGTTACCGACGTGTTACCCCAAGCCACGAGGAACCGCGGGCGCGCTAGGAGCTGCTGGGCGGCATCATGTTGCGGCGGATCTGATCGCGGTGGAGTCCGGCGAGCTGGTGTGAAACCCTTGGCCGGCGGGGGAAAAATGGGAACCGGTAGAGGTTGGTTTCAGTGGCCGCCCTCCATGCTGAGGGGGTATTGTGACCCACCTTCATACGCCCACTGAGCCCGCTCCCCGCTTTCAAAGATTGTCAAAGGGGTTGGGATGGGTGGTGGCAGCGACCGCGGTGGGTCTTGGGTGGATGGTGTTTGCGTGCGGTTGCGCGCACCCCCAGTTGAACGAAAGGCCGCAGCGAGTCACGTCGGGCCTATCGCCCCGCCCGGAAGTTAAGGGGCTGGTTGAGGGCTGGCAGCAGGCGGAGGCGTTTGCCGCAGGGCGCGAGGACGCCGAAGTGGTGCTGGGGCTCGGGGAGTCGATGGAGCCGCTTTACCATGGCCGGACGTTGCTGGTGATCGAGCGGCAGCGGTTTGAAACGCTGGCGGCGGGCATGACGGTGGTATTTACGGGTGGCAGCGGGAGGCCGGTGGCCCACCTGCTGGTGAGGCCGGTGCCGGGCGGGTGGGAAGCGGCGGGACTGGCCAATGCCGAACCGGATGCGACGCGCGTGACGGCGCGCAACTACCGCGGCACGGTGACGAAAGCGTTTGAGTTGATCCGGCCGCAAACGACGGAGGCGAGCGTGTTGAGCGAGTTGCGCCAAACACCGGACCGCAGTCGGATTGCCAATTTTCAGGAAGCGCGATAGCAGCCGCGGATCAGTCTTTTTAAATTTGGATGCGGTCTGGCGGTTGTTGCCCGGACGATTCACCACGCCGCCGACGGTGGCAGTCGCGTGCGGTTAAAGTGCGCCCCACGGCGCTCTTCGCGGACGTTGGTTTTGGTCTTCGCCTGTCTATGGAGGCGCAGTAGGCGCACGAGGTGAAGTGCCTGGGTCGAAGGTCGCTTCATCGTGAGTGAAACCGGCTCGGTTGAGTATTATACCAACGTCTGGTGATATCTGGACGATAGCGAACCACCACTCGCTCACGCTCGCAGCTACGATAAGTCAAAAACTCAACTGACGTTGGTATTAGGCCTGAGCGGGAAGGTAGTGATAAAACCGAAAAGGTCGTCCCCGTCGTCAGGTTGAGATCGAGGAGGCGGGAGCCGGCCCCTGACGCGGTGTGGGCGCGGGGGGGACAAGCCAAGGCGCGGACGATGGTCGCGGAAGGCGCAGAAAAACACGGCCGAGGGCGTGAGGCGGAGCGAGGGATGGGGCTCGAGCCGGGGGAGCGGCGACGGCTACTGGCCGCGCGCGGAGCGCACGGCCCACGTTGAAGCGCGTGGGGCGCGTGGGGCGCGTGGGGCGCGTGGGGCGCTTCGGCGGGCCCGGAGGCCCGCCGCTACTTGGCCGATCAGGGGAGGAAGGAGCAGATGTATTCGCAGAGGCCTGACGGGACGGCGATGGTGAAGCCGCTCTTGCCGGGGACGTCGAAGTGGGTGCCGGCGGCGTAGGTCGCGGGGGCGGTCTGACCGTCGAGGGTGACGGTGCAGGTGCCGGCGACGATCTCCATGCGCTCGGCGGCATCGGTGCCGAAGTGGTAGGAACCAGCACGGATGAGGCCGAGGGTCTTTTTGGAGCCGTCGGAGAAGTTGACGGTGTGGCTGACGACGTTGCCGTCGAAATAGACGTTGGCCTTGGTGTGGACGGTGACGCTGGCGAATTGAGTGGGGAGGGACATGGGATCGGGGAGGAAGTTGAGAGTTGAGGGATGAGAGTAGAGAGTGGGAATGGGAGTGAACGCTGAACGCTGAACGCTGAACGCTGAACGCTGAACGCTCAGATTTTGAAATTGGAGGAAAATAATCGGGAGGTCGCGTGGACGAGGCAAGCGCGACAGGGCTCGCGGTGGCGGGAAAATTCTGCACGTTTCGGCGCATGAAATTTGGCGAATGGGTGCGTGTGTTCGTGGCCGGGATTAGCCTGGTGGTCGTGGCGCTTGGGGCCGATGGAGATCCGAAGTCCGTGAATGTGACGGAGGCGGCGAAATTGGAGATCCTGCGGGCGGGTAAAACGACGGGCACGGTGGGTTTGGCGGTGGGCACGAAGCTCGAAGTGATCGCGGTCGAGGAGGCGTGGGTGCGGGTGAAGTTTCGCAGTCTCGAGGGTCGGGTGCCGGTGGCGAAAACGGATTTTCTCCGGCAAACGGAGGCGGCGGCGGCGAAGGTGGAGGCGGATGAAGCGGCGGCGGTGGCGAAGGAGTTGGCGATCAAGCCAGGTGCGGGGGTGGCGGCAAAATCACAGTCCGTGGTGCCCCGGGGAAAGGAGCGCCCGCCGGTTAAGGTGGGCGCGGAGGCTGAAGCGACGACGGTGATTGCGCGGGCGTTGGCGGGGAAGCTGGTCCGCCTGGAGGGTGCGGCGTTGCGGCCGGTGGCGGCGGACCGGCTCGCGCGGGTGAAGTTCTACGCAATTTATTTTTCGGCGGGCTGGTGTCCGCCGTGCCGCGAATTCACGCCGGGCTTTGTGGATGCCTACGGGAAGATCCGGGAGATTTATCCGGAGTTCGAGACGGTGTTGGTGAGCAACGACAAATCGCCGGCGGAGATGCTGGCCTACATGCGCGGCGACCGGATGGCGTGGCCGGCGGTGCGGTGGGACGCGATCAATAGTCTTAGGGAGATCACGCGCTACGCGGGCGGCGGGATTCCGTGTCTGGTGCTGGTCGATGCGGACGGGAAGGTGCTCTCTGACAGTTATCGCTGGGGCCGTTATGTGGGGCCGGACGCGGTGCTGGAGGACACGTGGAAGCTGCTGAAAGATTATCGGCGGAAGAATCCGCGGGTGAAGGCTTGAGCGAAGCGTGGACGGGCCGTGGGAGTGGTGGGCGGGAGCATGCTCGCGACTCCGAATCAAACCGTCGCGAGCGAGCTCGCTCCCACATCCGATCGGCCGTATTCAGTCGGGCGGGCCGGGTCGCAAATGAATTTGCGCCTACGGGGAGCGGTGGGCGAGGTTGGGCGGGTGTTGATTTTGAATACGCTCGCGCCGGTTTTTCTGCTGATCGCCATCGGGACGGCGTTGCAGGCGTCGGGGTTTTTGTCGGCGGGCTTTTTGAAGGAGGCCAATCGGGTGACGTATTGGCTGGGCTTGCCGGCGCTGTTGTTCACGCAGCTCGTGGGGTCGCTGCACGGAGCGGGCGAGGCGACGGGAATGCTCGGCGGGATGTTGCTCGCGACGGGCGGGGTGATCGCGGTGGGTTATCTCGTCGCGCGAGTGATGGGCGTGGGCGAGGCCGTGGCGGGGACGTTTGTGCAGGGGGCGTTTCGCGGGAATCTGGCGTTCGTGGGATTGCCGATCATTTATGCGATGCCGGAGGTGACGCTGGTGGGCGGGATTTCGCTGCGGGCGGCGGCGGTGTTGACGGTCGCGCCGATGATGGTGGTCTATAATGTGGCGGGCGTGGTGGTGCTGTTGCTGAGCCAGCACCGGCTGGGTTGGGCGATGCTGCGGCCGTTTGTGCGGCAACTGGCGACGACGCCGCCGTTGATCGCGTCGGTGGCGGGCATCGCGTTTGCGCTGCTCGGCTGGCAACTGCCGGTGGCGGTGAACCGGGCGTTTGTTTCGCTGGGCGAGATGGCGCTGCCGCTGGGATTGCTCGGGGTGGGCGGGTCGCTGGTGACGGTGAAATTGGGCGGGGCGTGGCGGGCGCCGCTGGCGGTGGCGGTCTTGAAGACGATGGTGGCGCCGGCGCTGGGCTGGGTGGCGGGGCGCTGGCTGGGTCTGGGCGCGGTGGAGTTGAAGACGATGATGATTTTCCTGGCGACGCCCTCGGCGGTGATTTCCTACACGATGGCGGTGCAGATGAAGGGCGACGAGGCGCTGGCGTCGGGCGCGATCGTGTTGAGCACGCTGACTTCGGTGGTGACGCTGGCGGTGATCGTGGGGGTGTTTTGAGGGGGCGGGGGCGGAAAAAAGGCCGGCGCGGAGAGCCGGCCCCACCTTTGGGGACGTCGGTGTAATACCAACGTCAACGTCCATTTGCTTTTAGACTTTTGTCACTACGAGGTGAGCGAAGCGCGCTGCGGCAGTCCAGCTGGATTGCTTCGTCGCTGCGCTCCTCGCAATGACAGTATAAAAGCGAAGGGGCGATGTTGTAAGCACGCGCGCCGGCCGCGCGCGGAGCGCACGGCCCACCCGGTGGGGCGGCTCAGCGCTCGGGGACTTCGAGGACCATGCCGACTTTCAGGGGGCGGCCGAGGCTGAGTTGGGCGTTATTGGCGGCGTAGAGGATGCGCCATTTTTCGGGGCTGCCGTAGAATTTCTTGGCGAGTTTTTCGAGGGTCTCACCGGGGGCGACGATGTGCGTGCGGGGGAGCGGCTCGTTGGGCAGGGGATCGGGCGTGGCGGCGGCGAGGCGCTCGCGGCTGGTGGAGAGGCGGGCGGTGGCGGGGGGATCGCCGGCGGGAAGGGCGGGCGCGTTGAGGGTGGCGGCTTCGGGGGCGAGGGTGGCGGCGCCGGCGGCGGAGGTGGTGCGGGCTTCGCCGAGGCTGGTGGCGGCGGGGGCGGCGCTACGGCTGGCGGCGAGGACGTTGGAGAGTTGTGAGCGGGCGGCGTCGGCTTCCTGGGAGGCGCGGGCGCGGGCGTCTTTTTGCGCGAGGAGCTCGGTGTTGAGCTGGGCGAGGGCGGCGCGGGCCTCGCTGTTTTGGGCGGTGAGAATGCGGACCTCGTCGGTGAGGGCGGCGTTCTTGGTTTTGGTCTGCTGAATCTCGACGCGGAGATCGGCGGTCTCTTCGCGGAGCGTGGTGAAGGCGTGCAGGGACGCGGCGAGTTTTTCCTGCGTCTCGGAGAGGCGGGAGTTGAGCTCGACGAGTTCGGGGGTGGAGTTGCCGGCCTTCACGAGGGCGTTGGAGGAGGCGGCGGTGAGGCGGGCGCGCTCGGCGTCGAGCTTGGCGTAGCTTTCGCGGAGAAGCGCGAGTTCGCGGGTGGTCTCGTTGAGGCGGGCGGTGAGGGCGGCGTCGCTGTTGCCGGCTTTGCTGCTCTCGACGGCGGCGCGGAGGGTTTCGCCTTCTTTGCGGGCGAGGGAGAGTTCCTGCTGGAGGATTTTCTTTTCTGTGCGGAGGTCGGCGTTTTCCACGGCGAGGGCGGGGGCGGTGGCGTCGGCGCTTGGGGGGAGCTTGCCGAAGTGGACGTAATTACAGCCGCCCAACAGGCCGAGGAGGGGGAGCAGGGCGAGGCGAGAGAGGCGCATGGTCGTGATGGGGAGGAAAGAGGTGTAAGGGCGTAAGAAGAGTAAGAGGAGTAAGGGGAGGCGGAAAAAGAGAAAGATTCAGGCGCAGAAAGAGAAAGATTAAGAGGACAGAGAAAGATTTAGGGGATGAGGAGCACGCGACCGACGAGGAGGGATTTGTCGGCGAGGAGCTGGGTGCGGTTGGCGGCGAGGATGTCGGGCCAGCGGGCGGAGTCGCCGTAGTAGCGCTGGGCGATTTTTTCGAGGGTCTCGCCGGCGGCGACGCGGTGCTGGCGGGCGGGGGCGGAAGGCGGAGAGTTGAGAGTTGCGGGTAGAGGGTTGAGAGGCTGATTGGCGGCGCGGGCGCGCGTGGGCGGGGCGAGGGGGCGGGTTTTGAGCTGGGTGTTTTCCGCAGTGAGGGCGGCGACTTGGGTTTCCTGGTCGGCGGCGCCGGATTTCAGGCGGTCGTGCTCGGCGGCGAGGACGGTGTAGCTGCGGAGGGCGACCGCGAGTTTGGTCTCGGCGTCTTCGAGCTGGCGGCGGAGTTCGGGCGAGTCGCCGGCGGGGGCGACGGGAGCGGGGGGCGAGGTGGGCTGGGCCGGAGTGGCGGATTTCTCGGCGGCGAGGACGGCGAGGCGCGATTTCAGATCGGTGATTTCAGATTGGAGGGCCGGAAGCTGGGTCTGCGAAGCGGCGAGCTGGGGGCGGAGGGTGGAGAGCTGGTTTTTGAGCGCGGAGGCTTCCGAGGTGGTGGCTTCTGCGGCGGCTTTGAGCTGTTCGTTTTCCTTTTGCACGAGCGAGTAGCTGCGCAGGGCGGTCTCGAGTTTCGCGGCGTCCACGGTGGCTTCGGAGGCTTTGCGGAGGGCGTCGGTTTCTTTCTGGAGCGTGGTGAAGGAGCGGAGGGCGGCATCGAGCTTGAGCTGGGCCTCGTCGAGCTGGGTGGTGAGGGTGGTCTTTTCGGAGCCGAGGGCAGAGAGCCGGGTTTGGAGCGCGGGGAGATCGACGGCGGGGCGCGCGGATTTTTCTTTTTCCGCAGTGAGGGCGGCGAGCTGGGATTGGGCGGCGGTGAGTTGGGAACGGAGAGTTGAGAGCTGAGAGTTGAGAGCTGAGAGTTCGGATGCGGCGCTGCTGGCGGCGGATTTTTCGGCGGAGGCGAGGCGGGTGGTCAGATCGGTTTTTTCCGAGCTGAGCGCGGTGAGTTGAGAGCTGAGGGTTGAGAGTTGAGAGTTGAGAGCTGAGCGTTCGGAGGCTGAGGATTTTTCGGTAGCGGAAAGTTTTTCGGCGAGGGCGGATTTCTCCGCGGTGAGGGTGGTGGCGAGCTGAGTGGCGGCGGCCGAGGACGCGGAGTCGGCGGTAGTGGTTTTGGCCAGGCGAGCGGCGAGGGTTTCTTTCTCGGTGGTGAGTGCGGCGACGGTTTCGGTGAGGGCGTTTTTCTGCTGCAGAAGCTGGGTGCGCGCCTGCTCGGAAGATTCGGCGGCAGTGCGGGCGGTGGCCGTGGCGTTTTCGGCGGCGGTGAGGCGGGCTTGGGCGGCGGTGAGTTGCGCGGTGAGCGCGGGGAGTTCGGAGGCCGGTTTGGCGGCGGTGGCGAGTTGGGATTTCAGCGCGGAGATTTCGGCCTGGAGTGCGGGGACTGCTCCGGTGGCGGCGCGGAGCTTTTCGCGGGCGGCGGCGAGTTCGGCCTGGGTGGCGGCGAGCTGGCGTTCGGCAAGGATGGGGGATTTTTCCGCGGCAGCGAGGCGGGTGGTGAGCGAGGTGCGGTCTTCGATGGCGCCGGCGAGCTCGATCTGGGAGGCGGTGAATTTCTCGGTGAGGGAGGATTTTTCGGAGTTGAGCGCGGTAAGCCGCGCAAGGGCGGTGGAGAGTTCGGAATTGAGGGCCGAGAGATCGGCGGGGGAGACGGCGGGAGCAACGGGGGCGGAGCGGAGTTTTTCGGCGAGCGCGGTTTTTTCGGAGTCGAGGACGGCGAGTTTTTGGGTGAGCGCGGCGAGTGCGGTGGCCGAGGATTTTTCGGCGTCGGCGAGTTTGGCGGAGAGCGCGTTTTTCTCCGCGGTCAGGTCGGCGAGCTGCTTATCGGCGGTGGCGAGTCGGGCGGCGAGTGCGGTCTTGTCGGTGGCGAGTGCGGTGAGCTCGGGGTTCGGGGCGGAGAGTTTTTGAGTGAGCGCGGATTTTTCGGCGGTGAGCCCGGCAAGCCGGGCTTTTAGGTCGGAGATTTCGGTTTTGAGCCCGGGGAGCTGGGTGGCGGATTCGGCAGCGACGGCGGCGGATTTTTCGGCGGAGGCGAGGCGGGGGCGGAGGGTTGAGAGCTGAGCGTTGAGAGCGGAGAGTTCGGCGGCGGAGGATTTTTCGGCGGCGGCGAGTTTGGCGACGAGCGCGGCTTTTTCGGAGTCGAGGGCGGTGAGGCGCGCGGTGAGGTTTTTGGTCTCGGTTTCGGCCTGACGCAGAGCGGCGGTCTGTTGGTCGTGGGTGGTGCGGAGGGTCGCGTGGGTCTTGGTGAGGGTTTGGAATTCTTCGGCGAGTTCGTCGGTCTGGGTGGAGGCGGCGCTGAGCTTCTGGGTAAGCTGGGATTTATCGGAGGTGAGCGCGGTTTTTTCCGATTTGAGGGTGGCGAGTTGCGCGTCGAGTTCGGTGTTTTTGGAGGTAACGGACGAGAGCTGGCTGGTGAGCGTCGCGACCTGGGCGGAGGCGGCGGAACTGGTTGCGAGATTTTTGACGGCGGCGGCGGCGAGATCGGTTTGGGCGGCGGTGAGCTGGGTGCGGAGCGTGGTGCGGTCGGAATCAGCGGTTTTTTGGGCGGTGGCGAGGCGAGCGGCGAGGTCGGCTTTCTCTGAGGACAGGGCGGCGAGGTCGGCGGCGAGGGCCGTGGCTTTGGCGAGGGCGGATTTTTCCGAGGTGCTGAGGCGAGCGGCCTGTTCGGATTTGGCGGCGGAGAGCTGCACGTTGAGCGTCTCGGCCTGGGCGGTCGCGGTGCGGGCGGCGGCGAGTTGCGCTTCGATCGCGGAGAGTTGGGAGTGGAGCTTCGTGAGTTGGCCGGAGGATTTTTCGGCCGTGGTGAGTTGTGCGCTTTGCTCTGAAATTTGGGCGGCGAGTCTGGCCTTTTCGGCGGTCAGCTGGGCGGCGATGGTTTCGGCTTTGGTGGCGGTGGATTGGGCGGTGGCGAGTTGGGTCCGCGTGGCCGACAGCTCGAAGTTGAGTTTGGAAATTTGCGCGGTGGATTTTTCCGCAGTGGCGAGCCGGGCGTCTTGTTCGAAGATTTGCGCGACGAGTTTGGATTTCTCAGTGGTGAGCTGCGCGGCGGTGGCTTCGGCTTTGGTCGAGGCGGTCTGGGCGGCGGCGAGCTGGGAACGGAGATCCGCGAGTTGAGAGTTGAGAGCCGAGAGTTCGGTCGCGGCGCGGTTGGCGGCGGATTTTTCGGCGGAGGCGAGTCGGGAACTGAGGGCTGAGAGCTCGGAGGCGGAAGTTTTTTCGACGGTGGCGAGTTTTTCGGTGAGGGTCGTTTTCTCGGCGGTGAGGGCGGCGAGTTGGGATTCGAGGGTGTTGGCGGCGGAGGTGCGGGTGCTTTTCTCGGTTTCGAGGGCGGTGAGTTGCGCGGTGAGGGCGGCGGCTTTGGCGGTGGCGGATTTTTCGGCGGCGAGGGCGGCGGCGAGGGTGGCTTGTTCGGAGGATTTTTCGGAGGTGGCGACGGCGAGGCGGGCGCTGAGGGCGGAGGCCTGGCCGGCGGCGAACTGGGCGGAGTTGAGCTGGCTGCGAAGGGTGGCGAGGTCGCGGTTGAGGACGGATTTCTCGGCGCTGAGGGCGGTGACTTGGGCGTTGAGGGTTTCGAGTTGCGCGGTGATTTCGGGCGAAGGGGCGGAGTCGGCCGCGGCGACGGCGGCTTGATTGGAGGCGGGGAGTTCTTCGGGGGCGGGAGCGGGGGGGGCGGGGGCGACTTCGACGGGCGCGACGGGTGCGGGGCGAACGGGCGCGGGTTTGCGGGGGCGGGTGGAGAGGCGGCGGAGGCCTTCGGTGAGTTGGGCGGGCGTCATCTCGCGCAGGAGGGTGTCGAGGGCGCGGCCGGTGGAGCCGGAGTCGGCGGCGAGGCTGAGCCAGACGAAGGCTTCGGGGAGATCGGCGGGGACGTCGCGGCCCTGGGCGTAGGCGAGGCCGAGGTTGTATTGGGCGATGGCGTTGCCGGACTCGGCTTTTTGGCGGAGGGAGGCGAGGGCGGGAGGGAGCGCAGTGTCGGCGGCGGGCAGCGAGGCGAGGGGGAGGGCCAGGGCGGCGGCGAGGAGGCGGAGAGCTTGGCGGGCGGACGGGCGCATGATGCGCGGAAAGTGGGGAGCTGCGGGAGCTGAGACAATGCGCAATGGAGGGAAATAGCGGGGCGCGGGAGCGGGAAGAGGGGGCGCGGGAAGTTTTCGGAAATCTGGAAATCGAGGAATCAGGAACGGAGGGGCAATCGAGGATGGGCGAACGGAGGGCGCATCCAGCGGAGGCGGAGGGTGCGAATAGCGACGAATGAGGGCGCGATAGACGACGAGAGGAGTCGAGGGTGGTGGCGCCTGCGCAAAGACTGAATTGGCCGCGCGCGGAGCGCACGGCCCACCCGTGCGGGAGCCGGCTTAAAGTGGGGCGAGCTGTCGGTTACCGGGCAGCGGCGGTGGCGGCGGCGAGGAGGTCGGCGGCGGGGATGCGGACTTTGAAATCGGGATTGGAAAACGCGAAGCGGATGACGCGGTCGCGGCCGATCACGTAGGCGGTGGGGACGGGGAGCCAGACGGCGTCGGGTTCGCCGGGGACGGGGGCGAGGGCGATTTTGTAGCCGGCGTATTTTTTCTGCGTGGCGGAATCGACGCGGAAGGCGACGCCGTAGGCGGAGGCGGCGACCATGGCGCGATCCGAGAGGAGGCGGTAGGCGATGTGATTTTTTTCCGCAGTGGGCGCGAGGCCGGTGGGGGCATCGGTGCTGAGGGCGATGATCTGATAGCCGAGGGCGGAGAACTTCGGTTCGAATTCGGCGAGTTCACCGAGCTCGCGGTTGCAGAACGGGCACCAACCGCCGCGGTAGAAGATGAGGATGGTGGGTTTTTCCGAAAGCGCAGCGCCGAGGTCGAAGGTGGTGCCGTCGGCGGATTGGACGATGACACCGGGGGCGGTGGCGCCGACAGCGAGGGGCTTGGCTTCGGCGGCGGAGGGGGCGAGGGCGGCGCGGGCGGGGAGCGCGAGGGCCGCAAGTGCGGCGGTGATTTGAAGCGCTGAGAGGACGGAGAGGCAGAAGAAGTTCATCGGTGAGAATGAGCCTCCGGGCGGGAGAATTATTCCGAGAGGATTTGAGTGTGGTTGGGTCCGACGCGGCGCAGGGGACGGGACATGTGGAAATCAGCGCCGCGTGAGTTTTGTGAGCTGGGCCGTGGTGTGTTTGCCACGGGCTGCGCCGGTTGCGTGCCTGAGCCACGTTTCGACGCGCGTGTGGTCGGGTTTCACTAGGCGGAGAATGATACGTCCGCGCTCTATGGAGAACTCCACTGCTTTCCCCGTAGTCAGATCGTAGCGCGCGCGGATTTTTTGAGGAATGGTGACCTGACCTTTGGCGGTGATGATTATGAGGCTTGTGATGCCAGCTGAAGATCACGCCAACAAGCGGCGGTTTAAGAAAACCCGGCTCTAGCACTTTCCTTTTTTTGGAAGAGAGACGCGCTTCAAGAAGGGTGAGTGTGCAGGTGTTGGCACGGAGGGATCGGTGCGCCAGCGCGAGATGTTGATCTTTCCTTGATCGAGATACGCGGTGCCGTGGCGCAACTTCGCTGTGCCTGCGGGAGTCGTCGTGTAAGTTTCGGTGCGTTGGCTGCCGGTCTCCTTATTGACGGTGCTGCCGACGTATTTCCAATCCGCTTTGGGGCGGCCGTGTCCGACTAGGTCGGCAAACATAACGTGCGCGAAACCGATGTCGCCGGTTGCGGCGTCCATTCCGTAGCAGGCGATGACGTGCCAGCCGGAGTGACCGTTGTGGCTTTCACCGCCTTTGCCGGGACGAATCGTGGTTTTTACTTCAAAGCCTGCGGAATGAGCCGCATTCGCGGGTTGGCGGACGAGGTCCGGGTATTTCTGGTGATGGTTGTGCTTGTAGGGGGTCAGGCGGGAAAAGGAGTCGCACAAAATATTGGAGACGATGCCGCTGAAATTATTGCCCTGAATGTAGGAAGACAGGGGGCGATCCGCGACTTTCATCAGCGTAGTATTGATGAGGCGGATGATGCGCTGGGTCTCGTTGAGGGCTGATTCGACATGGGCGAGAGTCAGGCTAGGAGGCAGAGCGGCGTTTTTGATGAAAAATCCGGATGTCACGAGCGGCAGCGGCTTGGGGCTGGCATAGGCGGCTTCAACCAGTGAGGGCACATCGAGGCCCAAAGCGGCTGACATGGATTCGAGCACGCCGATGCTGAAATTCTGCTTTCCGTTTTCAACGTCCGAGACGTATTGGTAAGTGATGTCCGCTTTCTCCGCCAAATTTTCCTGCGAAAGACCGCGTGACTCCCGAAGAGTCTTGAGGGTGCGGCCGATGGTGGTTTTGGCGTCCATAAGCCTTAACCATAGCAATTGACGTAAAATTAGTCTTTCAACTATAGTCGAAATCAATGAAGGCCCCGGTTTTAATTCGCGGAGATTGCATGGCCGAAATGGCGCGGCTGGACGACAACTCGTTGCACGCGGTGTGCTCCGATCCGCCGTATGGGCTGGTGGAATTTTCCGCAGGCGAGGTGGACAAGCTGCGTGCGGGTAAGGGCGGAGTGTGGCGCATTCCGCCGTCGATGGACGGATGCGAGCGGCGGCCCCTGCCGCGGTTTTCCGTCCTGACGCCGGAGCAAAAACAAAGCATCGAGACCTATTTTCAGCAGTGGGGAACGGTGTTGCTGCCAAAGCTGCGGCCCGGCGGGCATGTGCTGCTGGCGGGCAATCCGATGCTGCAGATGTATGTCCAATCGGCGTTGATCGAAGCGGGCTTTGAAAACCGCTCGACCATCATGCGGGTCTATCACGGATTTCGGGGCGGAGATCGCCCGAAAAACGCGGAGAAGGAGTTTCCCGAGGTCTGCGTGCAGCCACGCAGCAATTACGAGCCCTGGATGCTTTTCAGAAAGCCCATCTCGGAGAAAACCGTGGCGGAAAATTTACGCCGGTGGGAAACGGGCGGACTGAGAATGCTGGCAGGCGGCAAGCCACTGCCGGATGTGATTCAGAGTTTTAAAACGCCTGAAAACGAGCGGGCGATCGCCGATCATCCCTCGTTAAAACCACAGCATCTTTTGCGGATATTGGTGCGGAGTCTTTTGCCGATGGGCCGGGGCATGGTGCTCGATCCGTTCATGGGCTCGGGGTCAACGTTGGCGGCGGCTCAGGCGGTGGGTTACGCCAGCATGGGAATCGAACTGGACGCGGATTATTTCAAGCTGGCGCAGGGCGCGGTGCCGAAATTTGCCGCGCTGTATCCGGGTGCGAAAGGCGCGTTTTTGGACGATGAGACGGCGGCGGGCGGAGAAGCGATTCGGGAGGATCAGTCGCTGATGTGGGACGAATCAAATGCCGAGATCGAATCTGCTCAGAAAAGGACGGCGGTGCTTGGGGTCGGATCGGTTTAGCTCGCCCAATCTTTCGCCCGTTCCACGGCGCGGTGCCAGGTGGACTGGAGTTTTTTCATCGCGGCGCGATTGGGGGCGGGACGAAAGCGGCGGTCTTCGGTCCATTGCGCGGCGATCTCGGCGCGGGTTTTCCAGTAGCCGACGGCGAGGCCGGCGAGGTAGGCGGCGCCGAGGGCGGTCGTTTCCGTGACGCGGGGGCGGACCACGGGGACGCGGAGAAGGTCGGCTTGAAATTGCATGAGGGCCGCGTTGACGGTGGCGCCGCCGTCCACGCGGAGTTCGCGGAGTTTTATTTTGGCGTCGGCCTGCATGGCGCCGAGGAGGTCGGCGCTTTGGTAGGCGATGCTTTCGAGAGCGGCGCGGGCGAGGTGGGCGGCGGTGGTGCCGCGGGTGAGGCCGACGATGGCACCGCGAGCGGAGGCGTCCCAGTGCGGTGCGCCGAGGCCGGCGAAGGCGGGGACGAGATAGACGCCGCCGTTGTCGGGGGCGCGGGCGGCGAGGGGCTCGATGTCAGCGGAGGTGGCGATGAGGCCGAGGCCGTCGCGGAGCCATTGCACGACGGCGCCGCCGATGAAGACGCTGCCCTCGAGCGCGTATTCGAGCGGGGCGGACGGGCCGAGGCGCCAGGCGATGGTGGTGAGGAGCTGGTGTTTCGAGACGACGGGTTTTTGGCCGGTGTGGAGAAGGAGGAAGCAGCCG
>JANXLP010000223.1 GCA_025355125.1 Opitutaceae bacterium
CGCGAACGTTCCGATCCCCGCCGTCGCTGTCTGATTCCATTCGCCAAGTTTAGCTGTTCTCTCCCGCCGCGTCCCCCTGTCAGAGTTGAACGCTTACGTTTTGCCAGCGAAGCCCACGCGCGCTGGTGGCTCGCCGCCCTCGAAGAGCCCCGCACCGTCCCCAGCATCTACGACTACGAGGAACGGAATGCTTCGCTGCGTTCCGCCTAGCGCGGTTGAAGAATTTTTATAGCCGGGGTGCCCTCAACCCCGCAGAGCCTCCGCTTACCTGCTCGCCGCAGTAGCCTGCTGACATGCGATTTCACCTCTGAAATCGCGAGCAAGCTCGCTCCTACACCTGTGCGGTCCCGGCTTTTGGCCTAGGTAACACGCCCGCACCTCAGGCCAAAATCCCCGACACCACGCTGCCCTGCACATCCGTGAGCCGGTAGTTGCGTCCCTCGAATTTGAACGTGAGTCGCTCGCGCTTGAATAGACCCCGACTAATTTCTCCGCTTCGCTACCCGTCTCACCTGGAAGCGGCGGCTCTTCGTGAGGTTGTAACCGAGTTCATCCGACTCGCCCTGCGCCTGCCCGCTGTCGATCCCAGCACCCGCGCTCGCCATCGCCCGCCGCGTCGCGCCCGCGCGATCACTGCATTTTACGTGAGCATAATCTCGTAACTCGCTAGGCAAACCCCAGCCTCCGATCATCCCTCTCCGCTCGCGAGTCCGGTTCGCGGCTCACGCCCCCCTGCCGCGCGTCCTCTGCCTTCTACCCTTGCGGATCTGCCCTCCCGGCCACGCCCGCTAAAAAAATCTCCCATGCCGCCCTCCTCACCCCTCCGCTTCCGCTCGCGCCCGTTTCCGCTCAGCGCCCTCCTCGCCACCGCCCTGCTCCTCACCACCGGCTGCGCCGCCGTCTTCGCCGCGCTGCCCAGCCCCGCCGCGCGCATCGGCGTCACCTTTGCCTTTGGCACCCCCGAGCAGGGCACCACCGCCGTCGCCATCACCCGCATCCAGGACCTCGGCCTCAAGCTCGTGCGCCAGACCACCTATTGCGACCTCACCTGGTCCCAGATCGAACTCGTCGATAATACCTTCACCTTCGCCAACGCCGACCTCGCGATCAATGCCGCCGTCGGCTTCACCGTTCAGCCCACCCTTTACAGCATCTCCGCCAGTTCCACCGAGCTCTACGGTCTCCAAGTGCCGTTCAACGTCACCGCCGGCATCAAGGACGGTTGGAAAACCGCCCGCGATTCCGCCGCCTCCCAAAACTACGTGCAGACCGCCGTCGCCCGCTACAAATCCGTCGTCCGCCACTGGGAAATCTCCAACGAGATGGAGGGCAAAACCACCCGCCCCCTCGGCCTGCCCACCGCAGAATTTGCCGCCTTCCTCGTCCTCAATCGCGGCTGGATTCGCGCCATCGACCCCGAAGCCCTCGTCATCCTCCCCGGCGTCTCCGGCACCTACGGCCTCCCTCTCGCCGGCGGCCTGCAATGGCTCCGCGACCTCCTCGCCGCCGGCGGCGCCGCCGGCTTCGATATATTCACCTACCACGACTACAACTCCTGGTGGACCCTGCCGAAACACTTCGACGACGTCCGCGCCCTCCTCGACGCCAACGGCCTCTCCGCCGTCCCCATCTGGTGCAGCGAGACCAGCATCTCCAGCGGTAAACAGACCACCATCACCCCGCCCTATTCTTCCATCGACGAACAGGCCGCCGACGTGTGGCGCCGCTTCTGCCTCCTCTTCGGTAAGGGCGCTCAAAACGTCAACTGGCACGGCCACTACTCCAACGCCGCCACTCCCACCAGCGACGGCTTCTCCGATTTCGGCTTACTCACCTCCACCGGTAACCTCCGAAAAAAATCCTGGCACGCAATGAAGCTTCTCATCCAAAAAATCGAGGGCTTCACCTCCGCCCGCCTCATCGCCACCGGCACCATCACCGACGACAACACCTCCGGCGGCGCCGGCACCTGGGTCGTCGAATTCACCTTCGCCGGCGGCGCGAAAAAATACGTCGCCTGGAGCCCCGACGCCCAGAGCTACACCCTCACCGGACTCACCGGCATGACGAGCGCCACCCTCACCACCGTCGTGCCCGCGAGCGTCACGAACGACGGCCTCACGCCCACGTGGACGACCTCCACCCGCAGCCTCACCGGCACCAGCCTCGCCCTCACCCTCGCCTCCGCTCCCGTCCTCGTGGAGCCCTCCGCCACCACCGCCGTCGCCATCACCACCCCGCCCGCCCCGCAAACCGTCACCGTCGGCGCGAGCGTCACCTTCACCGTCGCCGCCTCCGGCGCGCCCGCCCCGACCACTTACCAATGGTCCAAAAACGGCACCGCCATCGCCGGCTCTACCGGCGCTAGCTACACGATCACCGCCACCGCCGGCACCGATGCCGGCAGCTACACCTGCGCCGTCGGCAACGGCCTCACCTCCGCCACCAGCGCCGCCGCCGTCCTCACCGTCAACGTCGCCTCGCGCCTCTCCAACCTCTCCGTCCGCACCACCCTCGCCGCCGGCGGCACCCTCATCGTCGGACTCACCATGGAGGGCGGCGCGCGCAACGTCCTCGTCCGCGCCGGCGGCCCCGTGCTCACCGGCTTCGGCCTCTCCGGCGTCATGGCCGACCCGAAACTCGCCCTCTACGCCGGCACTGCCAAAATCCTCGAAAACGACAACTGGATCTCCGCCGACATCACCGCCACCGCCGCCACCGTCGGCGCTTTCGCCTACATCGTCGGCAGCAAAGACGCCGCCTTCATCCAATCGCTCAACGGCGGCTACACCGTGCAAGCCACCGGCACCGCCGCCGGCACCGTCCTCGTCGAAGCCTACGACATCGGCAGCGCCACCACTCCCCGCCTCACCAACGTCTCCGCCCGCAACTTCGTCGGCACCGGGGCCGATATTCTCATCGCCGGTTTCACCGTCTCCGGCACCGGCACCAAACGCATCCTCATCCGCGCCATCGGCCCCACCCTCGCCGCCTTCGGCGTCACCGGCGCGCTGGCCGACCCGAAACTCGAACTCTACTCCGGCACGAGCCTCCTTCAGTCCAACGACACCTGGGACCCCGCGCTCGCGACCACCTTCGGCAGCGTCGGCGCCTTCACCCTCACCACCGGCAGCAAAGACGCCGCCTTGATCGCCACCGTGAACGCCGGCTTCGGCTACACCGTGCAAGTCTCCGGCACCGGCGGCCTCACCGGCGAAGCTCTGGTCGAACTCTACGAACTGCCCTGAGCCTTCCGGTTTCTCGCCCGGCCGTAGCCCCGCACCTCAGGCCAAAATCCCCGACACCACGCTGCCATGCACATCCGTGAGCCGGTAGTTGCGTCCCTCGAATTTGAACGTCAGCCGCTCGTGGTTAAACCCGAGTTGATTCAGCAGCGTCGCCTGTAGGTCATGCACGTGGACCTTGTCCTTCGTGATATTGAAACCGAGTTCGTCGGTCTCGCCATACGATAGCCCGCCTTTGATGCCGCCGCCGGCGAGGATCATCGTGTAGCAGTCCGGATAATGGTCGCGCCCGAGAATCTCACCCGTCGACGTGCGGCCCTCGCGGAACGGGGTGCGGCCGAACTCGCCGCCGAGCACGATGAGCGTGTCTTCCAAGAGCCCGCGTTGCCGCAGATCGTTGATGAGCGCCGCGACGGGGCGGTCCATCGTGTTACACTTTTTCGTGAGGCCGCCGCGGATGTCTTCGGCCTGACTCGTGCCGTGGAAATCCCAGCCCCAGTCGAAGAGCTGCACGAAGCGCACGCCCTGCTCCACGAGCCGGCGTGCGAGCAGACAGTTGTTCGCGAAACTCGAATCGCCCGGCTGCGCGCCGTAGGCCGCGATCGTTGCGGGCGTCTCGCGCGAGATGTCCATCACCTCGGGCACCGACATCTGCATGCGGTAGGCCAGCTCGTATTGCGCGATGCGCGTGCGCGTCTCCGGGTGGCCGAGCTCGCTCGCCTGCATTTCGTTCAGCTCCTGCAACGCATCCAGACTGTCGCGCCGCAGATCGCGCGTGAAGCCCGCCGGGTCCGACGCGTAGAGCACGGGGTCGCCCTTCGAGCGACACTGCACACCTTGAAACACCGAGGGCAGAAAACCGCTGCCGTAGGAATTCTTGCCACCGTTCGGCTGCACGCCGCTGGAGATCAGCACCACGAATCCGGGGAGATTTTGGTTTTCCGTGCCGAGTCCGTAGGTGACCCACGAGCCCATCGAGGCGCGCCCCGCGCGCGGAGAACCCGTGAAGAGTAGCAACTCCGCCGGCGCGTGGTTGAACTGATCCGTGTTCATCGAGTGAATGACGCACAGATCGTCCGCCACCGTATGTAGGTGAGGGATCGCGTCGGACATCCAGTGGCCGCTCTTGCCGTAGCGCCCCCACGTGCGCGGGCTGCCCATGAGCTTCGGTTTGCCGGCGGTGAACGCGAATTTCCGCCCCTTGAGAAAATCATCCGGGCAGTCCTGCCCG
Organism: Opitutaceae bacterium; assembly: GCA_025355125.1. Lineage (GTDB taxonomy): Bacteria > Verrucomicrobiota > Verrucomicrobiia > Opitutales > Opitutaceae > Tous-C4FEB. The sequence goes on from JANXLP010000223.1 coordinate 4,477, forward strand.
TCGCGTTTCACCAACTCCGGCTTGTAGTCGAAAAGATCGAGATTGGGCGGCGAGCCTGTGAGGTGGAGATAGATGACGCGCTTCGCCTTCGGCGCGAAATGCGGCACGCGTGCCGCCAGCGGATTCGTCGCCTCCAGCGTGCCGGGCGCCGCCATGGCGTTGCGGCCAAGGAGAGAGCTGAGCGCGATGGCGCCGACACCGGCGGCGGACTCTTTAAGGAAGTGGCGGCGGGTGGTGTGGGCGAGAGAGTCGAGGTAAGGATTCATGGGAGGCGTCGTTGAAGAAAAGCTAAGAGCCTAGCAGGCTGTCGGACTTAGAAATTTAAGGCATCCACCGTGCGATATTCGCGAAAATATTTTTCAAAAAGATCAAATATCGAGCTGCAAACGCCTTGAACGGCCTAAGTCCGACAGGCTGCTAGAGTTGAGAGCTGAGAACCCGAAGCCAGACGCTCCAGTGATTGAACTCTCAGCTCTCAACTCTCAGCTCTTAACCGCTTGTGGCTTTCTTACGGCTTCATCAAAAATTCATCGAGGTTCATGAGCACGTTGCCGACCACGGTCCACGCCGCGACGTCCACCACATCTGCGCCGGGCGGCAACGCCCCGAGCGGATTCGTGGCGACGGCCAGCGCCTGCGCGCCGTCGCGGGTGAAGCGTTCTTTCGATTTCGCGTAGAGTGCGAGCAGCGGCTTCAGCTCCTCCGCCTTCGGATCGCGCAGCAACGTCAGCTCGAAACCCCGCGCCAGCTTCTCCGCCGCCGTGCCGCTCGCCGCCGCGATCCGCCGCGCGAGACTCTGCGCCGCCTCGATGTAAACGGGATCGTTGAGCGTCACCAGCGCCTGCAGCGGCGTGTTCGAGCGCTCGCGGCGCACCGTGCAGACCTCGCGGCTCGGCGCGTCAAAAGTCGTCATCGACGGATAAGGATTCGAGCGCCGCCACGTCGTGTAGAGCCCGCGGCGGTAGCGGTCTTCGCCCACGCTATTTTCCCAATCGATGGTCGCACCAAACGCCGCGCTCACACCCAATTTGGGCTGGGGTGGATTCACGGGCACACCAAGCATTTTTCGGCTGAGCAGGCCGCTCACGGCGAGCGTCTGGTCGCGGATCATCTCGGCGGAGAGGCGGAAACGCGGGCCGCGCGCGAAGAGGCGGTTGTCGGAATCACGCGCGAGCGCCTCCGGCGAGATGCGCGACGATTGCCGGTAAGCCGACGTCGTCACCATCAGCCGCAGCAGGTGTTTCACATCCCAACCGCTCTCGCGGAATTCCACCGCCAGCCAGTCGAGCAACTCCGGGTGCGAGGGCAGATCGCCCTGGCTGCCGAAATCCTCGGTCGTGCGCACGAGGCCCATGCCGAAAACCGATTCCCAAAACAGATTCGCGATCACGCGCGAGGTGAGCGGGTTCTTCGCATCGACAATCCACTCCGCCAAACCGAGCCGGTTCGCGGGCACACCGGCCGGCAGAGGATTGAGCGCGCCCGGCACGCCCGGCGTCACCGCGTCGCCGAGGTCG
>JANXLP010000239.1 GCA_025355125.1 Opitutaceae bacterium
GCACCACCCACGCCACGCCGAGGGTCACCACCGTGCCGATCAGCGTGAACCACGGCCAGAACACCTCGGCGCCAAACGTCGCCATCCACCATTCGCGCGTCGCCGGAATATTGGCCGGCCAGTAGATGAAATTCATCACCAGCAGTGACGCGGTCATGCCGACCATCGTCGCGCGCGCGCCAAGCCGGCGCCAAAACAGCGCGATGATCAGCGAGCCCAGCAACGCGCCCGCCGTCAGCCCGCGCAGCGAGAACGCCGCGTTGAGCACGAAGGTCACCTCGCGTGTCAGCCACGCTGTGCCGACCAAGACCGCCGCCCAAAACACCGTCGAGATTTTGCTGAACCGCAGAAAATACTCCTCGCTCTTCCCCTTCACGATCTGCCGCACAAAATCCATCGTGGAGACCGACGCCAGCGATGTGATTGCCGAGCTGATCGACGACATCGCCGCCGAGAGAATCGCGACGATCAGGAATCCCTTCAAGATGTGCGGCACCTCCGTCATCATGAAGATCGGGAAAATGAAATCGTTGGATTTGATTCCGGGTTTCGCCTCGGGCAGCGGAATTTGAAACGGGTGGCCCGTGCCCGTGTAGAAGACCCACAGCATCACGCCCACGAGGAGAAAAATCAGAAACAGCGGGAAGATCAGCACGGCGCTCAGCGCGAGCGCCTTACGGCCGTCGGCGACGTTTTTGCAGGCGAGCACGCGTTGGACGATGAGTTGCTCCGCGCCGTGCGTGGAGAGCACCATCACCGTGCCACCGATCACGCCCATCCAGATATTAAAGGGCGCCGAGAATGTGAAGTTCGTGTTCAGCCAAACGAGTTTTCCCGCCGCGCCGGCCTGCGCCATCGCCGCCGTCCAGCCGCCCTCCACCAGCGTCGGAATGAAGAACAAGGCGAAAAGCCCACCCGCGAGAAAGAGCCCGAACTGCACCGCGTCGGTCCAGATCACCGCCTTCACGCCGCCGATGTAGGTATAGAGCAGCGACAATCCGACGAAGAGCAGGATCGCCCCAAGGATCGGATCGACCAGACCGCCGAGGCTGCACACCTGCTCGCCCAGCATCAGCCGGATCGGGATGCACGCCACATACACGCGCACGCCCGCCGCCATCGTTTCCAAAAAAAGAAAAAACGCCCCCGCCATTCTCCGCGGCCCCACGCCGAGGTGTTGTTCGAGCAACTGATACGGCGAATAGATTTCGCCCTTCATGTAATGCGGCACCATCACCACCGCCAAAATGATCCGGGCGATCACATAGCCCACGATCATCTGGATGAACATGATGTTGCCGCCCGTCGCGAAGGCATACGCCGGCACACCGATGATCGTCAGCGCGCTCGTCTCTGCGGCGACGATGGAGACGCCGATGCCCCACCACGGGATATTCCGGCTGCCAAGGAAGTAGTCGCGCGTGTTGCGCTGGTCCTTCCCAAACCAAATCCCCAGACCGATGATACCGCCGAGGTAAGCGATGATGACGACCCAGTCTCCGAGATTAAAATAACCGTTCATGGGGGGGGGCGCCGACCATGGGGCCAGCGCCAGACCCGGTTAGTCAACTCCGCGCGCCGAGCTCAGCTCGAAACCCGGCTCAATAACTCAGGCCAAAGCCAAACGGATAGAGCGTATCTTTCTCGGGATAACCGGGCGCGGCGGGATCGTTGTTCACGACCGCCTCGAGGTTGTTCGCGAGCGCGAAGGGCAGTTTGCCGCGCGGCTTGGCTTTACCGGTGAGCACATCCATGAGCGCGCTGTCACTCACACCGAAATTGGCCACCAGGGCGCCGGCCTTCCGCACCCCGCTCGCTTCGTCGAGGACGTAGGGGTGGCGGAAATAGACACTGAGGATGACCTTCTTCGCATCGCCGATTTCACTCAGCACGGCCTGAATGTCGGCGAGCGAGGGCGAGATCTGCCACGACTTCGCCGCCGCCGTCGTGGTGAACGAGAGGAAGCTCACCTCGTTGGGCAGTGCGCCACCGAAGAGGAGACCCTTGTCGATATTGTTGGGATCTTCGGCACCCCAGGCTTTGCCAGTCGCCGCGTTGATCATGCCGCCGGTCGCGGGGTCGTTACTGGCGTAGGTGCTGGTGGCGGCGCGGGGATTGGAAATCTCGACGCGGATCAGCGCGTAGTCGGTGCCAGCCGGGACGGGCGGGCGCGTCTGCTGGTTGGCTGCGGTGCGGTCGCCAACGGTGACCGTGTAGCCGCCGTAGATCGGATCGGAGACCACCGCAGCATTGAGTCCGAGCGTGTAGAGTTTCACCGGCGCGGCACCCGTGGGCGCGCGGAGCGGCAGTGCGTCCCCGTCCTGATTCTTGAGCAGGACGATGGATTTTCGCTGGGCGTCCATGGCCTGCGCGCGAAAATCGGCCCGTCCCACGGTGGCGTCGGCGAGACTGGCATCGACGTAGGGATTCTCAAATAACCCGAGGGCAACCTGCTCGCGCAACAGGCGCGTGACGGCCGTATCGACGCGCTCGGGGGTCACGAGACCGGATTTTACGAGGTCGATCATGGTCTGCTTGGTGTTGAAACCGGAGAGCACGTCGGAACCGGCATTGATGGCGGCGGCCACACGTTCGGGGATGGTCTTGTTTTCGAAACCCCAGGCACGGGCGTTGATGATTCCGGTGTCAGAATTCACGTAGCCGGTGAAACCGAGTTTGCCGCGGAGGAGGTCGGTCACGATCTGTTTGGAAAACGCCATGCCGATCTGCTCATAGACCACGCCGTCGTAGGTCACGCGAATGGGCACGCCGTAGTAGGGCATGATGGAGGACACGCCGGCGTCGATTGCGGCTTTGAAGGGTTTTAGGTGATAGTCAAAATTGCCGGCCGGATAGACTTGGTTTTTCCCAAACGTGTAATGCGGATCGAGGCCCATCTCCTGCGGGCCGCCACCGGGGAAATGTTTCATCGTGAGCGCGATCTTGGTGTCGCGGTTCACCGGGCCGCCCTGCAGCCCGAGCACGAGGTTCGTCATGATCTCGGCGGCGAGGTCGGCGTCTTCGGTGAACGTCTCGTGCACGCGATACCAACGCGGCTCCGTCGAGAGATCGGCCATGTAGGCGTAGGCGCCGCGCAGGCCGATGGCGTTCCACTCCGCCCCCATGGCGGCGGTGAACTGCCGGATCACCCCCATGTCGCGCGTGGCGGCGAGGCCGGCTTCCTTCGGCCATTCCGAGAGCGAGCCGGCGGGTTCGTTGATACCCCCGCGCGCCTGGCGCTCGTAGTGGTTGCGCGCGTTGGATTTGAAGATCGCGGGTATCCCGAGACGCGAGGCCTCGCAGAGCTCCTGCACCAGATTCGTGAACTGCGCCGCTTCGCGCGGGCTGACCTGCGCGCCGGAGAGTCCGGCGCCGAGTTTGCCATCGGGCGTGGCGGTGACCGCGTTGCGCAGGACAAAGCGCGTCATGTTTTGCTGTCGGGTGAAGTTGACGGCATTGGCCGGGGCGAGGCCGCCGGGCTCGGCGCTCAGGCTG
>JANXLP010000248.1 GCA_025355125.1 Opitutaceae bacterium
GGATGCGTTCACCACCATCCACCGGTGCTACGTCCACACCCTGCCGCAGCTCGGCCTCCCCGCCCCCACCATGACGGAAGTGCGAAACGCCGTCGGCGGCGGCCTCGCCGAGGCCATGCGCCGCTTCGTCCCCGAGCACCAGCTCGCCGAGGCTATCCGCATCCATAGCGCCTACACCCACCAGATCCTCCTCGAGGACGTCGTCCTCCTACCCGGCGTCCTCGAACTCCTCGCCGACCTCCGTGCCCGCGACGCCGTGTGCGCCGTATTCACCAACAAGCACAACCTCTCCGCCCGCCGCATCTGCGAACACCTCGGCATCACCCCACTCACCGCCGGCGTCTTCGGCGCGCACGACACCCCCTGGATCAAACCCCAGCCCGAGTTCACCGCGCACGTCCTCGCCGCCCTCGGAGCCGACCCCGCCACCACCGTCCTCATCGGTGACTCGCCCTTCGATGTGGCCACCGCGCGCAACGCCGGCTTCCCCTGCTGGGCCGTCACCACCGGCACCCACAACGCCGCCGAGCTCCACGCGGCCGGCGCCGCCCGGGTTTTCAACGGCCTGCCTGAGATCGTCGCCGCTCTCATCCCATAGCGCGCCTTCAAATGCCGGTCATTGCGCGACGCCGTGCGCGGCGACGAAGCAATCCCTCTCGATCCCCACGGCGCGCTTCGCACTCCCCCCACACCCACAGCCCGTCGGTCCAGAGGGATGCCCTCAGCGGCTGAGCGCCCGTGCCCGCTCAACATCCAGCTTCAGCGCTGCCAGCGAGACAAAGATATCCTGCAAAAACGCCACCAGCGCCACGATCACGAGCGCCACGCTGGCGATGAACACCCCCACCATCGCCGCGCCCAGCTCGAAATGCAGCAGCGCACCCGCGAAGATCACCATCACCAGCAAGCACGCCATCAACATGCTCGTCGCCGCAAACGTCACCGCCCGCCGCACCAGCTTCGCCCGCCGCCACAGGATATCCAACTGGCTCTCCAGATGCGCCCGCTCCTCGTCGTGCGCCGTTAACATCTGTGTCGTCAGCCCCCGCGTCCGGTCCACCACCCGCGCCATGCGGTTCGTCAGCGTGATCAGCAGCGAGCCGATACCCGACAGCAGGATGACCGGCGTCACCGAGAGTTGGATGATAGGCAGCAGCGAATCCGGCGTGGGCGTTTCCATGCCGCCCAAAAAGCCCGCCCCGCCTGCCCCACGCAACTCTTCCATCGTGTAGGGCGGGGTCGCCGAACCCCGCCTCCGCCCTCCCCGAACCCCGCCTCCGCGCCCGCCGATCCGCCCTCGCCCTCTCCGATCCGCTTCCCGCCCCCACCTCCGCGTCCCTGCGCTCCACCTCCTACGCACGATTTTTCTCGACCAACTGCATTAGTGAACTAATTCACTGCACGCATCACCCGTTTCATGCCGCCGCTCCTAGTCATCAACCCACACAACGGCGTCCCCGCCTACCGGCAGCTCATGGATCAGCTCAAGCTCCAGATCGCCACCGGCGTCCTCCCCGCCGGCAGCGAACTCGCCTCCACCCGCGCCCTCTCCGCCGAGCTCACGCTGAATCCGATGACGATCAGCAAAGCCTACAACCTCCTTGAGCGCGAAGGCGTCCTCGAACGTCGCCGCGGCCAGACCCTCGTCGTCGCCGAGCGCCCCCGCGCGGCCGTCGCCACCGACAAACTCGCCCACCTCCGCGACCACCTCGCCGCCGCTGCCACGATGTCCGCCCAGCTCGGCATCTCCCGCGCCCAAGCCCTCCGCCTCTTTCGCGAAACCCTCGACGCCCCCACCCCCAAGACTCCGTCCTCCCCATGAGCATCTTTCCCTCGTTCGCCCGCGCTCCTTCCGCGTCCCCCGCGTCCTCGCCCGCGCCCAACGCCCCCGCCTTCACCACCGAGCGCGTGATCAAAATCTACGGCGAACACACCGCCCTCGCCGGCGTCACCCTCCCCACCCACGGCACCGCCCACACCCTCGGCCGCCGCACCGACCTCCTCGATTCGCCCGAGCTCACCCGCCTCGGCTTCGTCATGCAGGAGGGCAAATTCATCGAATGGATGACCGTCGCCCAACACCTCGCCTTCACCGCCTCCTTCTATCCGCGCTGGGACCACGACCTCCAACACCGCCTCACCACCCAGCTCGAAGTCCCCACCACCCGCCGCCTCGCCGAACTCAGCCCCGGCGACCGCCAAAAGGTCGGCATCCTCCTCGGCGTCTGCCACCGCCCCGCGTTGCTCCTCCTCGATGAGCCCATGAGCGCCCTCGACCCCATCGTGCGCCGCCGCCTCATTGAAGTCCTCCTCGAACGCCTCCGCGACGACGCCTGCACCATCGTCATCTCCTCGCACCTGCTCAACGACGTCGAAAAAATCGTCGATTGGATCATCGCCCTCGACGCCGGCCGCGTCGTGGAAAACTCTGCCCTAGACGACCTCCAGGAAAGCTTCGCCGAGTGGACCGTCACCGCCCCCGACACGACCCCGCTCCCCGCGTTCACGGAGCCGTTCATCGTCTTCCAACAACGCACCCCCCGCCAAGCCCGCCTCACCGTCCGCACGAGCACGACCGACGCCGCCGAAACCTTCGCCGCCACGCACAACGTCGAAGTCCAAACCCGCCGCCTCAACCTCGACGAGATCTTCCCCCACCTCCTCACCGCGAAACCTGAAGCCTCCACTCCCGCCCTCCCCGCATGAACGCGCTCGTCCACCACCTGCGCTTCCTCCGCCCGCTCCGCTCGGCGATGATCATCGGTCTCTTCGCGGTCGGCACTCACAACTGGAGTCGTGGTCACATCCATCTCGATTCCTCCGCTGCGTGGCTTGTAACACTCACGCTCGTGCTACCGCTCATGGCCGGCGTGTTGATCGCCGGCGCCACGCACGAACCACTGCATCGGCCTTTCGCACAGCTCTTGCCCGGCCTTCGCGCGCGCCAGCGACTCATCGCCAGCGCTTCCGTCCTCTTCACCGCACTCGTGATCTCATGGAGCGTAATAGCTTCACCCGCCTCAGCATCCCCGTTCGCCGTTTTTGGCATCGCGTGCGTCCTGTTGTCACTGCCCTACCTCGATCAACATTCTCATCTGAATGGTGCACTTAGCCTGTTCGCTATGTTGCCCATCTATATTTTCCTAGCGAACACCACGGGGGCGCACCTCGCGGCTGCCCTTAGCTCCGCGCCCATCCTTTTTCTCTTGGGCGGAATCACGTTCGCAGCTCTCTGCATTGCCCGGGGATTCTCGCAATCCAGCGTGCGCGCCCGCGTCGCTACACCCTACCGCTCCCCACAAACTCATCTCTTCTCCTTCCTATTTGCCTTCGGCATGTCCGAGCGCTGGCAGGCAGAGACGGGCGCCACTAGAAGTCGGCAGTCCAAATTTGCCACGACTCCGGCCGGTGATTGGCGTGTGCGCGCGGTCGGACCCGCCACACGCGATTGGCTGCGAGTCTTCTGGCACGCCCAGTTCGGCGCACGAGCGGGATCCACATTTACCACACTTCAGCTCAGCGCCGCAGGCTGGGGCATCGCCTGTTTGTTCTGCTTACCACTGATCGGAATTCCGCTCAGAAATGAGCCCTACTTGACGAGCCTCGCTCATTTCGCCGGTCCGGTTTCCCGCACGACCATGCAATTTATGTTCGCCGCTGTCATTGCTCTAGCGCTGTTACCGCCCCAGCTCACCTACCCCATTTCACGCGCCCGTCTCGGCCGGATCGTGTTCCGACAGGCCGTCATATTATTGGCCATGGCCTTGGCGCTTCCCGTGATGATGCTCCTGCTCCCCTCGCTCGTCGGTCAGGCCGCTTCCGAAAACCACCTGCCGGGCTACGGTCTTCCCACGCTGCTTACCCGGGCGCTTTTTCTCGCCATCCTACTCCCGCTCATCGTCGTAATCACCATTCAAGTCCCGAAGGGTTCCCGCCTCAGCAGATTCATAGGCGTCTTCACCGCTCTCGTAGCAGGAAAATTCGTCGAGAGCTTCTTCGGCAACTACGTTCCCACCGCAATCGAAGTCCTCCCCTTTATTCTCGCCGCTGCCGTCAGCCTAGCCCTCCTGCGCTTTCGCCTCCACCGCCACTACGCCACCTGCGACCTTCCTGCCGGCCCCGCCACAATCCGTTCGACCTGAACCCCGTCCCGCCGCCACCCTCCCTTTCTCCCCATGAAAATCCAAAAACTCCTCGTCGTCCTCCTCGCCCTTTCCTCCAGCGCCTTCGCCCAAACCGACCCCGCCAAACTCGCCGTCGCCCGCGAAGTCATCACCGCCATGCAACTCGACAAGATGTTCGACGGCATGGCCGCCCAAATGAAACAGATGGGCACCCACATGTCGCCCCTCCCACCCGACGCCACCGCCGAACAACGCCAGGCTGCCTCAGCCATGCAGGCCAAAGTCACGGATCTCTCCATGAGTATGGTCAAAGGCATGATGAGCAAAGTGGACACGATCTACGCCGACGTTTACACCCTGCCCGAACTCAATGCCATGAAGGCCTTCTTCCTCTCCCCCGAAGGCCGTTCCATGAACGCCAAGCAACCCCAAGTCATGGCCAAGATGATGCCGCTGATGCAAGAAATGCAGCGCGACCTCATGCCAAAGATGCAGCAACTCATGCAAGAAGCCAAAGCCGCCAAGTAACCCTCCCCGCTCCGTTGTAGGGCGGGGTCGCCGCTCCCCGCCCACGCCCCGCCCACCCCATCCCGGCGGGCTTTTTCGTGCTTCGCGCCGAAGCCTTCTGCCGGACCCGAGTGCCTTGACGCCCCCGCTCATGCCTACACCGTAGCTACATGACTAAAACCGCCAAACTCTTCGTGACCGGCGGCTCCCAAGCCGTGCGCTTGCCAAAGGAGTTCCGCTTCCCCGGCAAAACCGTCACCCTCCGCCGCACCGCCAAAGGCGTGCTCATCATGCCTCACGACGATCTCGAAGAGCGCCGTGCCCGCTTCATGAAGCTCGCCGGCTCCTGCCCCGACTTGCCCGACGTGCCCCGCCACACCACCTCTGATAGCCCCCGCGCGTGGTGATCTTCCTCCCCGATACCAACGCCGTCTCGAACTTTCTCCGCGGTGCCGACCCCGGGCTCACCGCGCGAATGGACGCCGAGTTTCCCCACTTGCGCCTCTCGGCCTTGGTCGTGGCCGAGCGCGAATTCGGCATCCTCCACCACAGCTCCGGCCTCCGCTATCGCCGCGATTTCGAAGCCCTCGTTTCGACCGTCCCCATCGAGCCATTCACCCGCGAAGACGCCGGCCAATACGCCCGCCTTCGGTCCTTCTTGGAAAAACGCGGGCGGGGCATCGGCCCGATTGACACCCTCATCGCCGCCCAAGCCCTCCGTCTCGGCGCCACCCTCGTCACCCACAACCTCCGCGAGTTCTCCCGCGTCCCGGGCCTCAAGGTCGTGGACTGGCAATCCGCCTGACCGCGCCCGCCGCCTCCCGCCGTGGCCCAATCCGCCCCCGCCCCCACCGCCACCCTCACCGGCGTCCTCGAGCGCATCATTTTCCACAACGAGGAAAACCACTACACCATCGCGGAATTCCGCCCCGACAACCGCCCCGCCGCCAAGGCCACCGCCGCACCTACCGACGACAAAATCGAAAAAGTCACCATTGTCGGCGCGCTCCCCAGCGTCGAATGCGGCGAGACCCTTCACCTCACCGGCGAGTGGACCCAGCACTCGCAACACGGCGCACAGTTCAAGATCGCGACCTTCAAGAGCGAGCTCCCCTCCAGCGTTTACGGCATCCGCAAATACCTCGGCAGCGGCCTCGTCCCCGGCATCGGCAAAGCCTACGCCAACAAGATCGTCGATGCCCTCGGCACCGATACTTTCCGCGTCCTCAGCGAAGAATCCGGCAAACTCCGCGACATCCCCGGCATCGGCCCGAAACGCGCCGTCGCCATCAAACAGGCCTGGGATTCCAAGCGCACCGAACGCGAACTCTACATCTTCCTCCAGACCTACGGCGTCACCCCCGGCCAGTGCGTGAAACTCGTCGAGCGCTACGGCGCGCAGGCCAAGCC
>JANXLP010000249.1 GCA_025355125.1 Opitutaceae bacterium
TGTTCAAGCTGTAGACCAGGATGCGGGCAACCGAGTCCTGACTCTTCTTACCAAGAGCCAAAGCCCCATCGACATCGCCCTTCTCAACACACTCGAGCATTTTTGCAACAACCTCTGGCTCACGACGGCCATTTTCCCGAATGATGAAGAGCATGCGCTCGACAACAACCGTGATGCCGAGGAACGACACCAAAAGAATAGGCCACATAATTTCGCCACCCATTTTGAAAAGTTCCATCGGGGTGGCGTCGCCGAGTAGGAATGCGAGGGTCATGCTGTGGGTGATCATAGGATAAAGATTTTTTTAAGTTTTAGATTATATCAGAGCCGAGTTCGAAACTCAGTTAGACTGAACACGTCGTAGGGTTGTTGCTGGGGATAAATCGTTAGACGCTTAGGTATGTTTCCTGTTAGAAAAGATTTTTATATTTTGCAGGAATCATGCCTACAAGGGGAGAGGGTATTAACTGATTAGAAAAAATCGACCTGCGTTGTGACGATAATAGATTCGGTCCGCTAAGAAGCACAGACACCGACCTTGGCGTCATGAAAAGTTACGTGTCAACCTACTTTGTCGCACTCGTCGAAAAATTACTTTCGCAGACAACCGGTGTTAAAAATGCAGCGCCGCGACTCTCATGCACGAGTATCTAGTTGTGTGAGAATAGACCGCAGTTTCATAGGGGAATTATGCGATGAAAGCCTAAGCTTATTTTCAAAAAAACAAACGTTGGCCGCGACATTTTGTAAGGCGAAATCTGAAAGCAGCCCATCCGCGACTACTGCATTTCATCGACACAAGCTTGCCAATATTTTGCGCCCTATAATGCGACGCATCTCATTTTACTTTGCGCGACGTGCGCGCAGCCAAGTCACGATCTCACTGAGCGAGCGCGTGGTGATAACCTGATCTTTAGTCAGCCAGCCTTTGCGCGCGGCATTGATACCCGCTCGCACGTGCTCCAGCCCCGCCGTCTCATGAGCATCGGGGTTGATCGCGCATAAGAGTCCGCGCTCCGCCGCCTTGCGCCAGTGCCGCCAATCCATGTCGAGGCGCCAAGGGCTCGCGTTGAGTTCTATCGCTACTGAATTCGCGATGGCTGCATCGATAATCCTGCCCGCATTCACCTGATAGCCATCGCGGCGCAGCAGCAGTCTGCCCGTGAGGTGCCCCAACATCGTCGTGCGCGGATGCTCAATGGCCCGAATAATCCGCGCCGTCATCGTCGCCTCATCCTGCGTGAAAGCATTATGCACAGAGACCACCACGTAATCGAGTTTCTCCAGCAGCGCGTCCTCGTAGTCCAGCCTGCCATCAGTGAGGATATCACACTCCGTTCCGGCAAACACCCGCGTTTTGAAACGCTTCGATTCGTTCAGCGCCTTGATCTCATCGATCTGGGCCAGCAACCGTTCTTCCGATAGACCGTTCGCCTGGTAGCTCGACTTCGAATGATCCGCGATACCGAGATATTCCCAGCCCAACGCCTCCGCGGCTGCGGTCATTTCGTTTAGCGTATTCCGTCCATCCGACGCCGTCGTGTGATTGTGAAACGCTCCGCGCAGATCCTTAGCCTCAATCAAGCGCGGCAATTCACCCGCCTCCGCCGCCTCGATTTCCCCTAAGCCCTCGCGCAACTCCGGCGCAATGAACCCAAGCCCGAGCGCGGCAAACAACTCCGCTTCCGTCGTCGCCTGGGTTCGTAGCCGCTTGTCCTCAGCCTTAATCTTCGCCGTCCCCTCCCCTTCCGCCGGCACCAGGCCCCACTCGCTCAGACTCAGCCCACGCGCCAACGCCCGCTGCCGCATCTGCACATTATGGTCCTTCGACCCCGTGAAATGATGCAGCGCAAAAACAAACTGGTCCTCCGGCACGATGCGCAGATCCGCCTGTAGCCCGCTCTCAAATCGCACACTCGCCTTGGTCTCTCCTTTGGCCGTCACCTCTTTTACCCCTGCCATCGTTGTAAACCACCCCACCACTGGCCCCACCTCGGTCGCCGCCACGATAAAATCCAGGTCTCCCACCGTCTCCAAACCACGCCGCAGACTCCCCGCCGCCTCCGCCCGCGTCACCGACTTAAGCGCCCGCAACCCCGCCACGATGAGCTCCGCCACTTCCCGTGCGTCCCACCACAAATGCCGCCGGCCATACGCCTCGCGATTCTTGATGCCCACCAAAAGTTTCTCCTGCGTCTTCTCTCCAAACCCCTCCAACTCCGCCACACGTCCGGCCACACACGCCTCGTTCAACGCCGCGATGCTCGCGATCCCGAGTTTGTCATGGAGCCCTTTGATTTTCTTCGGCCCGAGCCCGGGAATTTGCAGTAACTCGACCAAGCCGGGCTCAATCGACGCCTTCAGTTTTTCGAAAAACTCCAGCCGCCCCGTCGTGTGCAACTCCCTCACCTTCTGCACCAGCGCGTCGCCAAAGCCTTTCACCGTCCCCAGTTTCTCCTCTGAGATCAACCGCGCCAACTCCGCCTCCTCAATCGCCTCCAGCGCCTTCGCGCCGCTCTGATAAGCCCGGATCTTGAACGGATTCTCGCCCTTCAATTCCAATAACACCCCAATCTCCCCCAGCACATCGGCGATTTCGTTTTTAGTCATGCCGCACAATTGAATCGAAAATCCCAAATCCCAAATCGAAAATCCGCCCATGTCGTTCAGCTACTCCCGCACGATCCACTTTCCCGACACCGATGCGGCCGGCGTCGTCTTCTTTACCAACTACCTCGCCATCGCCCACGAGGCCTACGAAGAAGCCCTCTCCGCCTCCGGCATCAATCTCCGCACCTTCTTCGCCGACACCGGCAGCGTCACTCCCATCGTCAAAAGCGAAGCCGAATACCTCCGCCCTCTTTACTGCGGCGACAAGCTGCGCGTGACCGTCACGCCCACCTCCCTCACACCGCATTCCTACGAGATCCGCCACGAACTCTTCCGCCTCGGCACCGCCGAAAAACTCGTCGGCCGCATCCGCACCGAGCACATCTGCATCTCGCCCGCCAATCGTGAGCGCCTCGCCCTACCCACCGCATTGGCGGCGTGGGTCAGCGCCAGTTAGATTCGGTTCATCTTCGACTCTCCTACGTTTCAACCGCAGCTGAGCCTGACTCAGTTCGCCGATCTACATTATATAGCGCATATTATACCCACGTCAGTTGAGTTTTCGACTTATCGTAGCTGCGAGCGTGAGCGAGTGGTGGTTCGCTATCGTCCAGAAATCACCAGGCGTGGGTATTACAATGGCGGACCGCACGCCCATAGAACCCCCGCCGCTGTTCGCCCGGTTTAGTAATCCCGTCATCCCCACGCTTGATCTTTGGCCGCATACCACTCAATTGAGTGCCATTCAACTGAACGTCCCCATGCTCACCGAACGCCAAGATCAAATCCTCGATTTCGTCAAAGAACACCAACGTCTCCACGGCGTGCCGCCCTCCACGCGCCAGATCGGCCGTCAGCTCGACGCCAGCCAGGCCACCATCATGGGCCACCTCCGCGCCCTCTCTAATAAGAAGCAGCTCGAAAAACTCGCCGACGGCAAATGGGGCCTCAAGGCCGCCGGCGTGCAGACCCATCTCTTCGACGCGCCCATCTACGGCACCATCCCCGCCGGCCTGCCCGCCATGCAGGAGCAGACCCCCGACGAAACCATCACCGTCGATCCCGCTCTCTTCGGCGTGCGCCGCGCCCGGCCCCATCACTTCTGGTTCCTGCGCGTGCGCGGCGACTCCATGATCGACGCCCACATCCTCGACGGCGACCTCGTCGCCCTCGAACGCCGCGAAGCCCGCCCCGGCGACATCATCGCCGCCCTCGTC
>JANXLP010000256.1 GCA_025355125.1 Opitutaceae bacterium
TTTTCTGATCATAGGAACGAATTAAACTGCCGAAACTCTCGTAAACAGCACGCTTTGCAACCCCGGAGATGCCCCGCGCCACCCTCGTCCCGCCCAAATATCCGTTTGACACCACCCCGATAAGTAACATTTTTGGTTACATAAAACAATGACCGGAAATTCCCGCTTCGCCGTCAGCGTGCACATCCTCGCCTATCTGGCCTACCGCCAGGGCGCGGCCGTGCCGTCCGCCGAGATGGCCGGAAGCGTATCCACCAACCCCGTCGTCATTCGCCGCCTGCTTTCCGCCCTCGTGAAAGCCCGGCTCGTCAACACTCAGAAGGGCGCGACCGGCGGATTCTCACTCGCCAGCACTCCGCAAAACATATCGTTGCTCGACATCTACCGCGCCGTCGAACCCGACCCCAACCACGGCCTTCGCACCTTCACGCCCAATCAAAAATGCCCCGTCGGCGCCAAGATCGAGACCATCATTCACAGCGTCTTCTTCAAAGCCCAGGCCGGCATGGAAGCCGAACTCGCCCGCGTCACCCTCGCCGCCATCGACCAGGAGCTCCACTCCGTTTGTCCCGGCAAAAAGTAGCCCTTTTTTTTGAACCTTTTTGTAACCGTTATGGTTACCTAAATTGACCGCAATCGCCCGTCTCTTCCGTCCTACCAAAAACTAAATCTATCCTCGCCATGAACACCGCCACCCTCCTCCACCTCGACGCCAGCCCCCGCAGCGCCCGCTCCCACAGCCGCCAGCTCGGCCGCGAATTCGTTGCCACCTGGCAGACCAATCATCCCACCGGCCAAGTGGTCACCCGCGACCTCGCCGCCACGCCTCCGCCCTTCGTCGGCGAGGGCTGGATCGAAAGCGCGTTCACGCCGTCCGCCGGCCACTCGCCCGCCGCTCAAACCGCGATCGCCGTCTCCAACGCCTATGTGGACGAACTCCTCTCCGCCACCGAGATCGTCATCACCACGCCCATTTACAACCTCTCCATCCCCGCCGTCCCCAAAGCCTGGATCGACCAGATCGCCCGCTTCGGTCGCACCTTTAACAAATCCGCCCAAGGCTTCGACGGTCTCGTGACCGGCAAAAAAGTCCGCATCCTCGTCGCCAGCGGCAGTGATTTCCGGCCCAACACCCCCGGTGGCGCCTACAATTTCCTCGAGCCCTACCTTCGCGCCGTCCTCGGTTTCATCGGCCTCACCGACGTCGAATTCGTTTACGCCCACAGCCTCAACCAAGGCTCCGAAGTCAGCGCCCAGGCCATCACCGACGCCGTCGCCGCCTCCCGTAAACTCGCCGCCGCCTAGGCTCTCCCCTCCGCTCAATTCTACTTTCGGTCATCTCACCATGAGCACGCTCCTCATCACCGGCGCTTCCGGCCACCTTGGCCGCCGCGTCGCAGAACTCCTCCTAGAAGCCGGCCAACACCGCATCGTCCTCGCGACGCGCACCCCCGCTAAGCTCGCCGACCTCGCCGCGCGCGGCGCCCTCGTGCGCGGCGCCGATTTCGACGACCCCGCCTCACTCGCCACCGCCTTCGCCGGCGCGGACCGCCTCCTCCTCGTCAGCACGGACGCCCTCGACCAACCCGGTCGCCGCCTCGCCCAACACCGCGCCGCCATCACCGCCGCCGCGCAGGCCGGCGCGCGCCACATCGTTTACACGTCACTCACCAACGCCGTCCCCAGCTCGATCATGTCGCTGGCGCCCGACCATGCGCTCACCGAGAAAGCCCTCGCCGCCTCGTCGCTCAGTTGGACGGTTCTGCGCAACAACCTCTACACCGACAACCTTCTCCCTTCGCTCGGATTCGCAGTCGCGACCGGTAAACTCCAAACCGCCTCCGGCTCCGGCCCCATCGCCTACGTCACCCGCGAAGACTGCGCCCGCACCGCCGCCGCCGCGCTCGCTTCGACCGAAACCGCCGACCGCACCCTCGACGTCACCGGCCCCGCCGCCCTCACCTCCGCCCAAATCGTCGCCCTCGCCACCACCGTCACCGGCCGCACGATCACGCACGGTCCCGTCCCCGCCGATGGCCTCCGCGCCGGCCTCACCCAAGCCGGCCTGCCCGCCGCGCTCGTCGAAGCCCTCGTCACCTTCGATCTCGCCGCCGCCCGCGGTGAACTCCAATCCGTGAGCACCACCGTCACTCAACTCACCGGCCGCGCCCCCACCACCGTCGCGGATTTTCTCGCCGCTCACCGCGCCCAACTCGCCCCACCCTCGCTCGCATGAGCCCCACGCTCCAACTCACCTCGGTCCACCTGCGCGTGCGTGACCTCGCCCGCAGCCTCGATTTCTACACGCGCCAGCTCGGCTTCGTCATCGTCACCGCCGGCGCCGACACCGCCACGCTCGCGACCGCCCAAGGCGCCCCCGCGCTCCTCCAACTCACCGCCGCACCCACCGCTCCTGTTGCGCCCGCCGACGCCGCCGGCCTCTTCCACGCCGCGTTGCTCTTCCCGGATCGCGCCGCCCTCGGCCACTGGCTCCGCCGCGCCGCCGATCTCGGCGTCGCCTTCGACGGCTTCTCCGACCACGGCGTGAGTGAGGCGATTTATTTCAACGACCCCGATGGCAACGGCCTCGAGTTCTACTCCGATCGTCCCCGCGACCAATGGCCCAAAGCCGACGGCGACAAGATCGCCATGTTCACCCGCCCGCTCGACCTGCCCGGCCTCCTCGCCGCCGCCGCGTCCGCTCCCGTCGCCGCCGACACGCCACCGCTCGCCGGCGCCCGCTGGGGCCACCTCCATTTGCGCGTAACCGAACTTGATCGCGCCCAGGAATTCTACAACCACACGCTCGGCATGAGTCTCATGGTAAGCTTCGGCGACAGCGCCCGATTCCTCGCGGCCGACGGTTATCACCACCACCTCGGCCTCAACACCTGGACACACTCCCGCCGCGCCCAACCCGCCGGCGCCCTCGGCCTCGCCTCCGCCACCTTCGCCCGCCGCGGCACCGCCACCCCGCAAACCCTCCACGACCCCGACGGCATCGCGCTCCACCTCACCTCCGAAAGCTCTTAATTTAACGGCCTGTCATTGCGACGAGCGCAGCGACGCGGCAATCCCGCTCGTCCTCCGCGACGCGAAGCGCCCTCAATCGCTCGCCGAGCCTCTTCGTCGCCGCTCACCGGCACGCCGCCACCCGCTCCCCCGCTCCGAGGTTCGGGCCCTCAACTCTCAACTGAATTTTTCCGCGCCCGGCTTCGCGCTTGGCACCCCGCGCCCTGCGCGCATTGATAGCGCCACGCCCCGCCATGAAACCGGAAATCCGCTGGCTTGCCCGCCTCGCCCTCGATCAAAACCTGCTCCGGCCCTCCCAGTGCCGCAGCTTGCGCGCTGCCCTCGGCGACCAAGCCGAGTTCATGGACTTCGCGCAGAAGCTCATCGACGACGGCCTCGTCACCGATGTCACCCTACTCGAAAAACTCGCCGGCCTCGCCGTCGCCAAAGGCCAGAAAGGCGTGCCCGCATCCGATCCCTTCGAAGAAGAGGAAGCCCCCGCTCCGCCCCCGCCCGCCGCCGTCCCGCGCGGCCTGAGCATGCGTGCCCGCGGGCTCGAAACCGCGCCCACCCCGGCCACGGCCACGCCCACGCCCGCTCCGGCTCCCGCTCCCGTCGCCGAACCCGCTCCCGCCACGGCCCCCATGGCCTACGACGCATTCGGCGCACCGATGGCCGCCGCCCCCGCGGCAAAATCCTTCGGCCCCGCACCCAAATTCGCCTTCGAAACCATGGCCGCACTCGACGACGCCGGCCTCGCCGCCGCCCTCCGCGGACTCCTCCGCGACACCGGCGCTTTCGGCGCCAGCGACCTTCACCTCTCCACCGGCGCCCGCCCTTTCGTCCGCAAAAACCGCGCGTTCTCCTTCCTCAGCGACTACCCACTCACCGCCGCCGACGCCCTCCGCCTCAACACCATCCTGCTCTCCGCCGGCCAGAAAAAAACCTTCCTCGACCGCAAGGACTACGACTACGCCCTGGCCCTCAGCGCCACCGACCGCTACCGCGTGAACCTCATGTTTCACAAAAACGGTGCCGCCGGTTCCTACCGCATGGTCCCCGAAAAAGTCCGCAGCCTCAAGGAGCTCGGCTTCGCCTCCCACATCGAGACGCTCAAAAAACTCCTCACCTACCACAACGGCCTCATCCTCATCACCGGCCCCGTCGGCTCCGGCAAGACCACCACCCTCGCCTCGATGGTGGACTACCTCAACACCACCCGCACCGATCACATCATCACCGTCGAGGACCCCATCGAGGTCGTCCAACCCGCCAAAGGCTGCAACGTCTCCCAACGCGAAGTCGGCGCCCACACGAAATCCTTTCACAGCGCGCTCAAAGGCGCCCTCCGCGAAGACCCCGACATCATCGTCATCGGCGAACTCCGCGACCTCGAGACCATCGAGATGGCCGTGAGCGCCGCCGAGACCGGTCACTTGGTCATCGGCACCATGCACACAAGCGACGCCGCCACGACCCTCACGCGTCTCCTCGACGTCTTCCCGCCCGCGCAGCAAACGCAGATCCGTTCCAGCGTCGCCGAGAGTCTCCGCGGCGTCGTCTGCCAACGCCTCCTGCCTGCCGCAACCGGCGGCGGCCTCGTCCTCGCCTGCGAGATTCTCGTCAACAACGTCGCCGTCTCCAACCTCATCCGCGAAGGCAAATCCCAGGGCATCCGCAACGCCATGGAGACCGGCCTGAAGGAAGGCATGTGTCTCATGGATAATGTCGTCTTCGGCCTCTACAACGACCGCGACATCACCAGCCAGACCGCCCTCACCAACATCTCCAACCGCGTCCTCCGCGCGAAGATCACGTGAAGCCCGCCCTCCGTAACGTCACCCCGGCCGTCGTGCAGATCGCCACCATCGTCGAGGCGCACCGTAAAGCCCGCCGCGTCGTCATCGGCCACTTCGTCTTCTTTCTCATCTGCGTCGTGATCGCGCTCATCGCCCGCCGCTACCTGAAATTCCCGCCGCAACTTTCTTGGGTGATCTTCGCAATCTTCGGCCTCGTCTTCGCCGGCGACCTCTGCCGCCTCACCTACCGCAACTTCCAATTGCAACGCCTCCGCGCCGCTTCCGCTTCTTCGCACTAACACCATGGCCGCCATCGACGCCCTCCTCAAAACTATGCTCGAAAAGGGCGGCTCCGACCTGCACCTCACCGTCGGCCTCCCGCCCAAGGCCCGCATCTCCGGCGCCCTCCAAGCCATCGGCACCACGCCTCTCGACGCCGCCACGATGGAGGCTCTCCTCAAGGAAATCTGCCCGCCGAAACGCTGGGCCGAATTCCTCGAACGCCGCGACCTCGACCTCGCCCACGAGATCCCCGGCCTCGCCCGTTTCCGCGCCAATTTCCTCTGCAATCACTGGGGCCAGGCCGCCGTCCTCCGCCAGATTCCGGCAAAAATCATGTCCTTCGAGGACCTCAAACTCCCCGAGGCCCTCAAAAAACTCTGCCACCTCAACGAGGGCCTCGTCGTCGTCACCGGCCCCACCGGCTCCGGCAAATCGACCACGCTCGCCGCGATGATCGACTACATTAATTCGAACCTCACGAAGCACATCATCACCATCGAGGACCCCATCGAGTTCGTTCACCCCGTCAAAAAATCCGTCATCGTTCACCGCGAGGTCGGCGAACACACCGAATCCTTCGGCGCCGCGCTCAAAGGCGCCATGCGCCACGACCCCGACATCCTCCTCGTCGGCGAAATGCGCGAACTCGAAACCATCAAGCTCGCCCTCGGCTGCGCCTCGATGGGCATGCTCGTCTTCGGCACCCTCCACACCAACAACGCCCCGAAGACCGTCGATCGCATCATCAACGCCTTCCCCGCCGACGAGCAAAACCAGGTCCGCGTCATGCTCGCCGGCTGTCTCGCGGGCGTCGTCGCCCAACTTCTCTGCAAACGCATTCCGAAGGGCCGCTGCGCCGTCCACGAAATCCTTCTCACGCACGAAGCCCTGCCCAACACCATCCGCAGCGGCCAGATTTCCAATATCCGCGGCATCATCGAAAGCGGCAGCACCGAAGGCATGATCACGATGGACAACAGCCTCATGAACCGAGTGAAGGACGGCACCGTCGAAGCCAAGGAAGCCTACATGAAAGCCGCCAACAAAGCCCTCTTCGCCCCGCTCCTAAAACCCGGCGACCTCACCGAAGGTCACTGACCGACTCTTTCTCTTTCTTCTTAATCTTTATCTTTCGTCAGTCCTCCGCTCGGCGCCGGCTCTCCGGCGGGAAAAGAGAAAGAGAAAGAGGAAGAGAAAGAGAAAGAGGAAAGATTAAGAGAAAGATTGTTTTGCCCGTAGCTGCGAGCGCCAGCGAGTGGTCCTCACTTCTTCCTTACCCACCCCGCGTTCTTCGCCCACGCGATCATCGCCACGCCCGCCGCGAATCCGCCCGCGTGCGCCCACCACGCCACGCCGCCCGTTTCTCCCAGCGCCATCGCGCCCAGCCCGCTGAGCGTCTGGACGACGAACCACAGCACGAGAAACACGACCGCCGGAATCGGCAGCACCGGCACGACCCACGGCACCAGCGACCACACCCACGCCGTCGGAAATAAAATCAGATACGCGCCGAGCACTCCGGAAATCGCCCCACTCGCACCCACCATCGGCACCGCCGATCCCGGCGCAAACGCCACTTGCGCCGCCGCCGCCGCGAATCCCGCGAGCACGTAGAATAAAAAATAGCGCACCGCGCCCAGCCGGTCCTCCACGTTACCGCCGAAGATCCAGAGGAACCACATGTTCCCGATCACATGCGCCCAGCCGCCGTGGAGAAACATGTGCGTAAAAACCGTCTGCCACTGCTCCGCCGTGTCCCAGTGCGCAAACATCCGCTTCGCCACCAGCGCGTGTGTCTCGATCACACTCGCCTGCACCCGAGCCCCGCGGTCGAACCCCAGCCAAAGCTCCCACGCGAACCCCGAAAAATTCGCCGCCACGAGCACCATCGTGACGACTGGCGTCCGCTTCTGTTTGGCCGTATCCGCGAGAGGCAGCATCGCACCATCAACCGCTCAATCCACCGTCACCCGCAAGACCGCATCACCGGACATTCCACCCTGCGACGCGTCGCCCCTCAAATCCCCTTCTCCCCCTTCGTCTCGTGCCGCAGCACGCCTGCGATTCGCCAGACGTCCTCTTCCTTCGCCATCACGTAATCATAGACCGCGCTCGTTCCGTCCTTCGCAAAAACCCGCGCCGTGAGCGTGGCCACCCGCCCGTTGTCGCGCACCAGCCCGAACTCCACCCGCGTGTTCGCCCAGATTTCCGGATAACCATCACGCACCAACCGTGCAAAATTCCGCACCGGCATCTGCAACTGCAAGTTCACCGAAGCATACGCATACGCCCTACCCACCTCACCCGACCGAAACGCCGCGAGTTGCCCTTCGATCACCGCCACAATTTCCGCCTTCACCGCCGGCTTGCTCGCCTTGGACGCGCCGGGCTCCGCAGCTTGCGCCGCCACGCCTGCAAAAATCACCGCCATCAATAATCCGAGCCTGTTCACGATTCGGTTCATGCGCCCACGATGCCGAACTCGCCCCGTGTTGCAACCGGTCGCGCCTGAAGTGGCATGGGCCTCTTGCCCATATCTTCGAAATCCCCCAAATCCCCAGACGCTCGCTCTCCCCTCTTTTCTCCCTCTCTCCCGTTGGTCCAACTCCTCCCCATGCCCGCCCTCATCCGCCCCGCCACCGCCGCCGACATCCCGCTCATCCTCGATTTCATCCGCGGCCTCGCCGACTACGAAAAACTTTCCCATGAGGTAGTCGCCACCGAAGCCACCCTCCGCGCCACCCTCTTCCCCTCGGATACCGCCTCTGCAACTGTCACCACCCGCCCCGCCGCCGAGTGCATCCTCGCCTTCACCGAAACCGGCGCTCCCGCCGGCTTCGCCCTCTACTTTTTCAACTACTCCACGTTCCTCGCGAAACCCGGTCTCTACCTCGAAGACCTCTACGTTCACCCCGAATTCCGCGGCCACGGCATTGGTAAAGCCCTCCTCCTCCACCTCGCGAAACTCGCCAACCAACTCGGCTGCGGCCGCATGGAATGGTCCGTCCTCGACTGGAACCAGCCCGCCATCGACTTCTACGAATCCATCGGCGCCGAGCGCAAAACCGACTGGACCATCTGCCGCCTCACCGGCCCCGCCCTCGCCCGCTACGCCTGAGCCGCCGCACCGTGCGACAAATCCCACCCCGACTCGGCCCAAGGGCAATTTCGCGGGAACCCGCATCCAAACGCCGAGGTCGCCCGTAACGAACACCAAACCCATGACGTCATCACGCTTCCTTTCCCTTTCCCTCGCCCTGCTTTCCTGCGCCGCCATAGCGCCCGCCCCCTCCCTCCGCGCCCAGCCCGCGAGCGCAACCTTCCGCCCCGCGCTCATCGACTCCTTCTCCTCCGCCTACACCTATTCTGGCAGCGGTGACGTTGCCCGCGGTGCCACCAAAGTCGGCGACGTCTCGCTCAGTCGCTTTGATTTCAGCCTCTCCAGCCGCGTGCCCGTCCGCGAGGGCCTGGTGTTCATTCCCGGTCTCGCCTACACCCACACCACCATCGACGCCTCCGCCGGCGTGTCCCTCCCCGGCTCCGTGCAGGAACTCACCCTCTCCCTCGGCCTGCGCGGCTTCATCAACCGCCAATGGGCCTACCTCGCCGCCCTCCGACCCGGCTTCTACGGCGATTTCAAAAAACTCGGCGACAGTTTTAACGCCCCGCTCTTCCTCGCCGCCTTCTACGTCCCGAGCGACACGCTCACGTGGACCTTCGGCCTCACCGTTAACGCCTTCAACGACCGCCCCGTGCTTCCCGTTGTCGGCGTCCGCTGGAAATTCGCCCCCGATTGGCAGCTCGACGTCGGCTTCCCCCGCACCGCCGTCACCTACACCGTCAACTCCGCCCTCTCCCTCCGCACCGGCCTCAGCGTCCTCGGCGGCAACTACCGCATCACCGAAAATCTCGGCTCTCCCGCACCCGGTATCGCCCGTATCGCCAACACCTACCTCGACCTCACCGAAGTGCGGGTCGGCGCCGGCTTGGCTTACGCATTCGCGGGCGGCCTCACGCTCGATCTCGACGCCGGCGTCACCACCCTCCGCCGCTTCGATTACAAAGACCGTAACTACCGCCTCAACGGCGCTAACGTCGGCTGGGGCACCCTCGCCCTCAACCGCCGCTTCTGATTCACGCCCGCCATCCTTCCTTCCGCCAAAAAAGCCCGATGTTCTCATCGGGTTTTTTTGCGTCCGGACGCGCCCCGCATCCACTCCGCACCCACCCCTTCAGCCCCACTGCGACTCCGCGTAAAAAAATCCCCGTGCAACCCCGCTTCACCGCGTGTTAACTCCCCCCATGGCCGACGCCGTCCCGCCTCCCACGCCCGAACTCGCCGCGTTGAGCGCCATCCTCGGCCCCGCCAACGCGCGCGAAGTCACCCTCACTTTTGTCCACGACACGCCGCAGCTCATCGCCGATCTGGCCCTCGCGACCGCCGCCCACGGAGAAATCTCCCTCAGCCAACTCGCCGCCCACAGTTTGAAAAGCACCGCCCGGCTCGTCGGCGCCCACACTCTTTCCGAGCTCGCTGCCGAGCTTGAAGCCCGGCTCATCGCCGCCGGCCCCGCGCCCACCCGCCCTGAGATCGAGGCCGTCCGCACCGAGTTCGCGCGCTTCCGCACCGTCCTCGGCCCGTTCATTAGCCCGTGATCCGTCCGCCCCGCCGCGCACGCGCGCGTCGGCTCACATCTTCACCAAGCCGGTCTGCACGCACCAGCGCACCAGACTCGCCACCTCGCGCACCCCGATCTTGTCCATGATGTTCGCCCGGTGTTTTTCGACCGTGCGCACGCTCAGGTCCAGCCGCGACGCGACTTCCTTCGAGGAAAATCCCTCCGCCACGAGCCGCGCCACCTCGATCTCGCGCGCCGAAAGAATCTTCACCGCATCGACCGACACCGTCTCGACATCGACCTTGGCCCCGGCCGCCATCTTGGGCAGCGCCGCCTGCACCGCGCCACTCGCACCCTTCGGCGGCACGTGCGTCGCGAAAAACATTCCGCCCTCCATCAGTGATTCCACCGCCTGTAAAACATAGCTCAACGGCGCCGCCTTATCGACGAACCCATGCACGCCCTGCGCCACCAGCCGCCCGGGCAACTCTCCATCGGGATGACCCGTCAGCACCAGAATTCGTGTAGCCGGCAACTGCGCCCGCACTTCGCGCACGATTTCCAAACCATGCAAATCCGGCAGAAAAAGATCCACGGCCAGCAGGTCGGGCTTTGTCTTCAGGCAATACGCCAAACCCTCTTTCCCCTTCTCAAACGAGGCACTCACCACGAGCCCGCGCACCCGGCCCAGCGCCATCGCCAGCATCTGCCGGAACACCTCATTGTCTTCGATGATAACAACCCGTTTGGCCACGTTGACTCAGAACCTCAAAGCCTCCGCCGCCGCTTTCAAGCCTATATCCTGCGATAGACCAACCACCTTCCGCCTCCGCCAGACTAAGATCGCGCAAACTTTGCAGCCAAACCGTTACGATTCCAGCGCGGCTGCCGCCAGCCGTCGCCGGTCGCTGCGCGAAAACGCCACCCTTGATTGTGCTGGTTACAATCCACCTTTCAAAAAACTGTGCTGGCCTCAATTTCTCCACGCTGCTCCTGCTTACGACCCCCTGTTTCCGCTACGCTCTCTCCCCCTCGCCTCGCCTCCATGATCGCTACACCTCCCCGTCCATCCCCTCGCCCCTCTGCCCCCCGCCCTTCGCCCGCGCCCGCCCCCGCCGCGGGATGACAGCTGGGTCAGCATCCAGATCCAACACCACCTGCAGGTCGTCGAGTGTGAACCTCCGCAGCACGAGCCTCGACGTTTCCAGAAAGACTTCCACGCACGCATTCTGGCCACGCATCA
>JANXLP010000432.1 GCA_025355125.1 Opitutaceae bacterium
CACCAGCAACACCTTCAAAAAATCATGAGCCGTATCCTCCATCCGAAACGCCCGATCATGTCGGCTCTCCAACACAAAAACTCCCGCCGCTGCGAAGGTGACGGCGATAGGTTTGCGGGCGAGCGGTTCAAACATTTCCGCTAAAACTGCCCTAATTGCCCGATCTGCCAATGCCAATTGCCCGCCGCGCCACGACAACGTCACCGGCACCGGCTACGTTGAATCCCCTTACCCATGATTCTCGACGAAGATCACGTCATCCGCTCGCTCCGCTCCACCTGGCAGCCCGTCGCCAATGCCGCCAGCCTCGCGCCCGGCGCCGTCACCGGCGTCACGTTGCTTGAGACCGAACTCGTCCTCGCACGCTTCGCCGACGGCCGTCTGCTCGCCGCCGACGTCGCCTGCCCCCACAAGGGCGCCCGCCTTTCCAACGGCTGCATTCGCGACCACGAGCTCATGTGCCCCTACCACGGCTGGCGTTTCGACCCCGCCGGCGCCTGCCAGTCCATCCCGTCCCTCGTCGAGCCCAACGCCGCCAAGATGGCGCTCTCCCATCTCCATGTTTACGCCGTGCAGGAACGCTACGGCTTCATCTGGGTGCAACTCGACTCCACGCCCGCCGCCGATGGCTCGGTTGCCACATTGCCCGAAGTGCCTGAGTTCGAAGACTCGCGCTGGACCTACGTCATGGGCCCACCCATGCCGTTCGCGACCGGCTGGCGCCGTGAGGTCGAAAACTACCTCGACATGACACACTTCGCCTTCGCGCACGCTACGACACTGGGCAAAGCCGCCGACCACCGCCTCCCGCCGATGGACATCCGCGAACTCCCCGACGGCGGTTTCCAGATGGACGCCCCCTTCCCCGCCCTCTCCTCGCCGTCCGAGCCACCCGGTAAACTCCAGAGCGCCCACCATCGCTGCCAGCGCGGTTACCTGCCCAACTTCACGACGATCCGCCAAACGTTCACCGACGGCGATGAACGCGTCCTCCTCCACGTTCCCTCGCCGCGCACGCGCACGAGTTGCACCGTTTTCTGGTCGCTCGCGATTTCGCCCGGCTTCGACGGCCCGCCACCGGCCACGCAACTCGAGTTTGCCGTCCGCGTCCTCGATGAAGACCGCGTCATGTGCGAAAACCAGATTCCCGCCGAGGTCCCCATCAACCCCGGCCGCGGCGGCTGGGGTGTCCTCGTGATGCCCGGCGATAATCTCGCCAACGCGTTCCAGAAACAGCTTCGCCGCTGGCTCAGCACCCAATCCGCGCCCGCCGCCACAGCAGCCTCGCTCACCGCGCGTCCCGCTGAAATATCAGCATAATCCCGCTCGCCACGCCCTACATCTCTGCGACCAACTCCTCTCTCTTTTCACATCCCACTCAACCCCACCCATCATCATGGCCAAACCTAGCATCCTCACCACCACCGTCGGTTCTTATCCCGTTCCCGACTGGCTCGCCGCGCTCCCTTCTGAGCAGGCCGTCATCGACGCCACCCGCGTCGTCTTCGACATCCAAGCTCAGGCCGGCATCGATCTCCCCACTGACGGCGAGCTCTACCGATTCGACGTCAACCATCCCGACACGAACGGCATGATCGAATATTTCATTCGTCCGATGGCCGGCATCAACGGCCAGGTCGGCCGCTCGATCACCGAAGAATTTTCCCGCCATCATCCGATGGGTTTCCGCCGCAAGCCCGCCGGTGTCGTCACCGGCCCCCTCGGCGAAGGTTCGCTCAATCTCCTCTCTGACTGCCAACGCGCTGCGTCCGTCGCCGGCGGTGATTTCAAGTTCACCGTCACGAGCCCCTACATGCTCGCGCGCACCCTCCTCGATCACCACTACGGCAGCTTCGACAAGCTCACCATGGCTCTCGGCGAAGTCCTCGCCGACCAGATGCCCGGCCTCCCCGCCGCCTGCATCCAAGTGGACGAAGCCAACATCCCCGGCAATCCGAAGGACGGCCCCCTCGCCGCCGCCTCCATGAATCTCGTGCTTGATCGCATCGACAAGAAGACCGAGCGCGCCGTCCACTTCTGCTTCGGCAACTACGGCGGCCAGACCATCCAGAAGGGCAACTGGAAGGCTCTCCTCGATTTCTTGAACGCCCTCCACACGGACCACCTCGTCCTCGAACTCGCTCACCGGCCCGCCAGCGATCTTGATGCCCTCAAGCACATCGACAAAAAAATCGCCCTCGGCGTCGGCGTGATCGACATCAAGGTAAACCACATTGAGACCGCCGATGAAGTCGCCGCGCGCATCGAAGCCGTGGAAAAGAAAGTCGGCCCCGGCCGCGTGAAATGGGTCCACCCCGATTGCGGTTTCTGGATGCTCAAGCGCTCCATCGCCGACCGCAAAATGGAAGCCCTCGTCCTCGGCCGCGACAAATACCTCGGCCGGTAAACGCCTCAGAAGTGGCTGCGGCATCCTGCCGCAGTTCCTCTCTTCCAAAAAGCCGCGCCTCACCGCGCGGCTTTTTTGCGCCCAATTCGCCGTATTGTCTTCACGCACATTGACACCGCGAATAGCGCGGCACATTCGAAATTAATGGCCGCTGCGATCAGCCGTATTTTCATTCGCCTCA
The DNA here is from genome assembly GCA_025355125.1 of Opitutaceae bacterium. Lineage (GTDB taxonomy): Bacteria > Verrucomicrobiota > Verrucomicrobiia > Opitutales > Opitutaceae > Tous-C4FEB. The sequence continues at coordinate 2,589 of JANXLP010000432.1, forward strand.
CCCCCGCCGAAAAGCGTCGCATCGCCACCGCCGCCCGCAAAAGCGGCCTCAGCACCAGCGCCTACATCAAACGCGTCGCCCTCAAGA
>JANXLP010000434.1 GCA_025355125.1 Opitutaceae bacterium
CTTCGTGCGCTTCAAGAATTTCGAACTCGAAGTCATTGCCCGGAGTGAGCCCGAGGCCAACAGCGGCATCTTCATCCACACCGATCTCGCGACCAACGGCACCGCCCGCCATCTCACCAACGGCTACGAAATCCAGCTCAACAGCACCGCGAAGGAGAAGCGCAAAACCGGTAGTCTCTACGCGGTCGTCGACCTCCCTGCATCTCCCGTCGATGAGACGAAATGGTTCACCACACTTATCACTGTAAGAGATCGCCGCATCGTGATCCAGGTGAACGGCCACACCACCGTCGACTACACCGAACCGCTCAACGTCGAGCGCCCGACCGAGCGCAAGGGCCGCAAACTCAACCCCCTCGGCGGCGCCATCGCCCTCCAGGGCCACGATCCCAAGAGCGTTGTCTATTTCAAGAGCGTCCGCCTCCGCCCCCTCCCGTGACGGCGCTGATCCCACCGTTGGTCCGTCTGGATCACGGAGGATGCGGGAAATAAACCGTAACGGCGGGCAAAAATCATGTTCACCTCCGTCCACCGCCACTGCGGCGTCGCCTTCGGAAACCACCCGGACCGCCTGGTCCGCATCGGACGGCTCCTGACGAAGCGACTGCTCATCTTCCTGATCGCCCTCGCGCCCTCCGTCTCGCTCGCCCGCGACTGGCACGTCTCCAACGCGGGCAACGACGACGCCGACGGCACCACCCCCGCCACCGCTTTCCGTTCGCTCCAAAAAGCCGCCGGCCTCGTCGAGCCCGGTGACACCGTCCTCATCGGCGACGGCACCTACACCTACACCTCACCTCCCAACGCCGGCGGTAGCGCCGTGTTGAAGCTCACGCGGTCCGGCCGTCCCGAGGCTTGGATCACGTGGCGCGCCGCTCCAGGCGCCCGCCCCGAGATTCGCTTCACCGGCTGGGGTGGCATCGAGATCACCGCCTCCTATCAGATCATCGACGGCCTCTCCGTGACCGGCGGCAACGACGCGCTTACCCTGCTCGACGCGCTCGCCGACGCGAAAAATCTGCGCCCCAATCCCCGCTTCAACGGCAACGGCATCACCATCGACGGGCGCAAGTCGGCCCCCGATGCGAAACCCCACCACATCATCATCCGGCGGGCCACCGTCGCCAAATGCCCGGGCGCCGGCATTGCCGGGTTGGAGATGGACCACCTCACCGTCGAGGACTGCCAGGTCTTTGAGAACTCGTGGTATTGTCGCTACGCCGCGTCGGGCATCACCACGCTCAACAACTGGACCTTCGACGACGCGCCCGGTTACCACATCGTCATCCGCCGCAATCTCGTCTGGAACAACAAGACACTCGTCCCCTGGGAACGCACCGGCAAATTGAGCGACGGCAACGGCATCCTCCTCGATGTCACCGACGTAAAAAAAGACGGCGCCACGAACCCCAACGGCGACGCCGTCATCTCACCCCCGCCTGCCGCCGCATCCGCATCCGCGTCCACCCCCACGCCCGCGCCCACCTCCGCTCCCGCCAAACCCACGCGCCCCGAGTGGAAAGCCCGCGCGCTCATCGCCAACAATGTCAGCGCCTACAACGGCGGCTCCGGTATCCACACCTTCCGCACCCGCCACGTGGATATTGTGAACAACACGACTTATTGGAACGGCCAGGTCGTCGGCTACCAGGAACTCTTCTCCAACCAGTGCACCGATGTGGTCATGTTGAATAACATCATCGTCCCCCGGCCCGGCGGTAAGGTCACTTCCAACTCCCGCAACACCGACGTCCGCTGGGACTACAATCTATATCCCGCCGCGCAGTCCGTCCTCACCGGCCCGCACGACCTCGTCGCCGATCCCCGCTTCGTTTCGATCCACCCCGATCTCCGCGAAGCCGATTTCCGCCTCCGTCCCGACAGCCCCGCCCGCGCCAGCGGCTCGCCCGAGCTGCCCCAACCCACCGATCTCGCCGGCCTCCCGCGCCCCGCCGACCGTGCGCCCAACCGCGGCGCCTACGAACAAACTTCCCCCTGATCCCCTCCCCGATCCATGCACCGCCGCGCCTTCCTCGCCTCCTCGCTCGCCGCCGCTTTCGTCACCTCGCTCCGCGCCGCGACCCTCGCCAAACGCGCCCCGCGCATCCTCCTCCGCAACGGCTGGCAGGTCGAAAACATCGGCGACATCGCGCACGCGCCGGGACTGCTCGCGCTCCTCGAAATCTACGCGTTCGACGCCGAAGTCACCCTCTGGCCCCACTACCACTACGAACTCCCGGAAGAGACCGCGATGCTCCGCCGCCGCTTCCCCAAACTCCGCACCGTCCACGGCAAACTCAACGACGGCGACACCTTCTCCTCGCCCGAGCTCACTGCCGCCGTTCAATCCGCAGATTTCTTCCTCCACGGCTCCGGCCCCGCGACCATCGGTTGGGCTGAGGCCGCCGCGTTTCGTCGTCTCACCGGCCGCGGCTTTGGCGTCTATGGCGTGACCTATGGCCTCTACGGTGTGCCCGAGAAAAAGACCCTCGGCGACGCCCGCTTCGTGTATTTCCGCGATTCCGTTTCTCTCGCCAAAGCCCAAGCCGACGGCGTGCGCGCGCCCGTCATGGGCTTCGCGCCCGACGCCGCCTTCGCCACCGATGTCCGCGACGACGCCCGCGCCACCGCCTACCTCCGCGCTCACGGTTTGGCCGATAGAAAATTTCTCGTCTGCATTCCCAAGCAGCGCATCACGCCCACGTGGTTGCATCCGCACAAAAACCGCCCCTTCAACCCCACCAGCCACGCGCGCAACGAAGCCATGAAGGAGCACGACCACGCCCCGCTGCGCGACGCCATCACCGCCATCGTCCGCGCGACCGACCACAAAATCCTCATCGGCCACGAGGACCTCACCGAGATCCCCATCGGCCGCGAGTGGCTCCTCGATCTCTTGCCCGCCGACGTGAAGCCCTCCGTCGTCTGGCG
>JANXLP010000355.1 GCA_025355125.1 Opitutaceae bacterium
TCCTCGACCACGTTTCGCAATCGGCAATCGCCAATCGCCATTCGGCAATCACTCCGTCTGGAGCCCCCGACCACGCCCTCCAATCCATCCTCACCCGCCTCCGTTATCTCCAACAAGTCGGCCTCGGCTACCTCACCCTCGACCGTCAGTCCAAAACCCTCTCCGGCGGCGAGGTCCAGCGCGTCAATCTCACCAGCTGCCTCGGCACGTCCCTCGTCGATACGCTCTTCGTCCTCGACGAACCCAGCGTCGGCCTCCACCCGCGCGACATTGATCGCCTCATTGCCATCATCCGCACGCTCACCGACACCGGCAACACGGTCGTCGTCGTCGAACACGACGAGGCCATGATCCGCGCCGCCGATCACGTCATCGAAATCGGACCCGAACCCGGCGCTCGCGGGGGGCACGTCGTTTTCCAAGGCGACCTCCCCGCCCTACTCACTTCAAACGCCAGCATCACCGGCGCCTACTTATCGGGCCGCCAATCCATTCCGCTGCCTTCAAGCCGCCGTCCCGTCTCTCCGACGCATCCCTCGATCCAGTTTAAAAACGCCACTAAGCACAACCTCCGGCACCTTTCCTTCCGCCTCCCGCTTCAACGCCTCGTCTGCCTCAGCGGAGTTTCGGGCTCCGGTAAATCTACGCTCCTCGACAACGTCATCCACCAGGGTCTGCTCGCGCAAAAACTTCAGCTCACCGAAGACCCCGCCGCCATCGAGTCGATCACGAGCGACCTCGCGTTTTCCGAAATCGTCCTCGTTGACCAATCCCCGCTCTCGCGCACCCCGCGCTCCAATCCCGCGCTTTACACCGAGGCCTGGGAACTCATCCGCGAACTTTACGCCGAGACCCCCACCGCTCAAGCCGCCGGCTTCAACGCATCGTCCTTCTCTTTCAATTCCGGCGAGGGCCGCTGCGACCACTGCCAGGGCCTAGGCTATGAACGCGTCGAGATGCAGTTCCTCTCCGACGTTTTTGTCCCGTGTCCCGTCTGCGAAGGCCGTCGCTTCAAACCAGAGGTCCTCTCCATTCGCTGGCAGGACAAATCCGTCGCCGATCTCCTCGCCACCAGCATCACTGACGCGATCCCGCTCTTCACCGATCCGCCCTCGGCCGAAAAGCAAACCGCCGCCCAAGCCCGCAACGCCGCCGCATCACTTGCGACGATCCGCCAACGCCTCTCGACCCTAGAATCCGTCGGACTCGGATATCTCACCCTCGGCCAGCCGCTCAATACCCTGAGCGGCGGCGAATCCCAACGTCTCAAGCTCGTCCGCTACCTCAGCGCCTTCACGGGCACCTCCGCCCAATCGGCCATCGGCAATCGCCAATCGGCAATTTCTCCCGGCGCGCTGCTCCTGCTCGACGAGCCCACCACCGGCCTCCACCGCCACGACGTCAAACGCCTCCTCGCCGCTCTCCACGCGCTGGTGGACGCCGGCCACAGTCTCGTTGTCATCGAGCACAACCTCGATGTCCTGAAATCCGCCGACTGGATTCTCGAAGTCGGCCCCGAAGCCGGCGCCGCCGGTGGTCAAATCATCGCGGAAGGCCCGCCCGAACTCATTCTTCGCTCCCCGACCGCGACCACGCCTTTCCTCCTGGCTGCGCTCGCGACCGAATCCGAAGCTCTCTTCCTCGCAGCCGAATCTGCCGCGCCCTACATCGCTCGCGTGGCGCCCGCCATCGCCACCTCCCTGCGCATCGAAGGCGCGCGTGAGAATAACCTTAAAAATCTTTCCCTCTCCATCCCTCACCGCCAGCTCTCCGTCGTCACCGGCGTATCCGGTTCAGGCAAGAGCACCCTCGCCTTCGACATCGTCTTTGCCGAGGGCCAGCGCCGCTTCATGGAGTCCATGTCGCCCTACGCGCGCCAGTTCGTCGAACAGCTCCCGCGCCCCGATATCGACCGCCTCACGGGCATCCCACCCACGGTCGCCATCGAACAACGCGTCACGCGCGGCTCGCGCAAGTCCACCGTCGCGACCATCACCGAGGTCGCCCAATACCTCCGCCTTCTCTACGCCCGCCTCGGAGTCCAGCATCACCCCGACACCGACAAACCCGTCACACCGCTCTCCCCCGGCGCGCTGAAAAAACTCCTCGCCCGCGTCATCGTCACACCCAAAGCGAAAAAAGCGAAGCACCTCTACCTCTGCGCCCCTCTTATCCGTGGTCGCAAGGGCCACCACCAACCCATCGCCACCTGGATCGCCAACCAAGGCTATGAGCTGATGCGCGCCGACGGTCGTCTCACGCGCGTCGATACGTTTCAAAAAATCGACCGCTACAAAGAGCACGACATCGAGGTCGTGATCGCCGATCTCCGTTCTCTCAAATCTGAAATCCCAAATCTCAAATCCCAAGGCGAAGCCTTGGCCACCGCCCTCCGCATCGGCAAAGGCTCCTGCTTCCTGCTTACCCCCGACGGCACGATCCTCAGTTGGTTCTCCACCACGCGCACCGATATCGAAACCGGCGAAAGTTTCCCTGAGCTCGACCCGAAACATTTTTCCTTCAACTCCCCGCGCGGCTGGTGTCCGTCTTGTCGCGGCCACGGACGGATTTCCCCGTGGATGCTTGAGCCGAAGGACGACGACGCGAAAGACGACTCCGCCGCCCGCCTTCGCGAGCTCGGCGTGGACTCGCCCGACGATGTCGCCGACGACGGTCAGCCTTGCCCCGAGTGCCATGGCGAGCGCCTCAATCGCACCGCCCGCGCTGTCAAACTGCACTTCCTCCCCAATCGGAAATCAGCACTCGGTAACAAACAATCTTCCGCCCTTTCTCTTCCCGCGCTCCTCCGCGCCACGCCCGCCGACCTGATCGGCTACCTCCGCGCCCTCGAACTCGACGACCGCGGCAAACTCATCACCCAAGACATCGTCCCGCAAATCGCGGAGCGCCTCAAATTCCTCGATCACGTCGGCCTCGGCTATCTCTCGCTCGAGCGTCCCACCGAAACGCTCTCCGGCGGCGAAGCCCAACGCATCCGCCTCGCCGCACAGCTCGGCACCAATCTCGCCGGTGTGCTCTACGTCCTTGATGAGCCCTCCATCGGCCTCCACGCGCGCGACAACGACCGCCTCATTGAAACTCTCCTCACCCTGCGCGACAAAGGAAACACCCTCCTCGTCGTCGAGCACGACGACGAACTCATGGCCCGCGCCGATCGCATCATCGACCTCGGGCCCGCCGCCGGCATTCACGGTGGCGAACTTCTCGCCGAGGGCACGCCCGGCGAAATTCGCGCGAGCGCTAATTCGCTCACCGGCCTTTTTTTAAAAAAAGGCATCACGCATCCCCTCCAAGGCAGCTACCGCACCCTGCCCGCCGCCGGCGCCAAATCAGCTTGGCTCGATCTCACCAAAGTCACGTTCCGCAACCTTAAGGGCTTCGATCTCCGCATTCCGCTCGGCCGCCTCACCATGGTCGCCGGCCCCAGCGGCGCCGGAAAATCCACGCTCTTCCGTGACGTGCTTCATCCCGCTGTCACGCACGCGATTAAAACCAAAAAATCCAAACTCACCGGCCGCGATTTCGCCAAAGCCACCGGCTTCTCCAACGAAGGCGCTGCCACGCCCTTCACCGCGCTCACCGGCGCGCACATCTTCCGTTCCGTCGTCGAGGTCGATCAATCGCCCATCGGCAAAACCCCGCGCTCCACGCCCGCGACCTACCTCGGCATCTTCGATCTCATCCGCCAGTTCTTCGCCTCTCTCCCCGAAGCAAAGATCCGCGGCTACTCCGCTGCGCGTTTTTCTTTCAACACCAACGGCGGACGTTGCCCCACCTGCGATGGCGCCGGCCGCATCA
>JANXLP010000357.1 GCA_025355125.1 Opitutaceae bacterium
CCTGCACGGCAGCGCTCAGTTAGCCATTAAATATTGCCGGCCTTGCCCGAAAACACTTTAGCGGGCTTCCGCGGATCACCGTGCCGCCGCATTTTCACCCCGGTGCTTGGATTGACATCGCGAATGCGCTCCCGTCATAAAAATCCCGTAGGTATGCCCATCACGTCGACACCCCGAGCCGCTCCGAAACCGCTCATCGTAATCGTCGAAGACGAGCCCGAGCTCTCCAAACTCATCGCCATCCATCTCGAGCGCGCCGGCATGCACTCGCAGATCTGCAACCGCACGGAGCACGCCGCGAAATTCCTCAAAAAGAATTTCGCCAACCTCATCCTCCTCGACATCACCCTGCCCGACCAATCCGGCTTCGCGTTTATGGAGCAGCTCAAGGCTTCGGGAGTGACTGTGCCCGTCATTTTTCTCACGGGCAACGACCAGGAGGCCAGCAAGCTCAAGGGGCTCGATATGGGCGGCGATGATTACATCACGAAGCCCTTCAGCTACGCCGAACTCGTCGCCCGCATCAACGCCGTGCTCCGTCGCGCCGAGTCCAACTCCGACCAAAATCTCACGAAAAACGTGAAGGTCAGCGACGAGCCCTTCGATTTCTGCGGCGCCCACATCAGCCCCTCGCGCCTCGAAATCACGTTCCCGAAATCCAAAGCCACCCTGAAGCTCGGGCGCAAAGAACTCGGCATCCTCGCCTACCTCAACGCCCACCAAGGCGAGGTCATCACGCGCAAGGCGCTCATCCATTCTGTCTGGGGCATTCACGCCGATGTGCGCAGCCGCTCACTCGACCAATACGTCGTCAAAGTCCGCGACCTTTTCAGTGATCACGGTCTCGACCTGAAACACTTCCGCACCGTTCACGGCATCGGCTACATTTTCGATCCCAAGAGCGTTTCCAAAGAAGGCCATTGATCCGTCCGTAACGTAGGGCGGACTTCAGTCCGCCCTAATCGTGGTTTCCGCCGCAGTCACAGTCGCTCGCTTCGCCTCCGCCCCGGCCCGCGCTCAAAAGAGCTCCGGCTGGCCATAGCGTTGCCGCGCCTCTGCCAGCGCGCCCTTCATCTCCAATTCCACCAGCAGCCGGTAAAGTTCTTCCGGCGCCGCTGTCGGCTTGCTCAGCACCAGGCTCGGCAGCGAAAGATTCAGCGTCGTGAGTTTTAGATTCATCCGGAGCTTATCCGTCTCCGCCGCTACCGCCGCGCGAAACCGCTCGGGCTGCAATTCCGCCGCATGGGCGATCACGCCCTCGAGACTCCCCCACTCCGCCAGCCACTTCGCCGCCGTCTTCGGGCCGACACCGTTCACGCCCGGAATATTGTCCGACGTGTCGCCCACGAGCGCGAGGTAGTCCGCGATCTGCGTCGGCGGAACGCCAAACTTCTCGCGCACGCCCGCGACGTCCCGCACCTGCCAGCCCAGCTTCGGATTGGCCGTCGGTGGCGGGAGCAAAATTTTGATTCGCTCATCCACGATCTGCGCAAAATCTTTGTCCGAGCTCACGATCAACACCTCGTGCCCCGCCCGCGCGAGGGCTACCGCCTCGGCCGCCAGCAGATCGTCGCTCTCCACTCCATCCTGCTCGATACCCACGCAGCCCATCGCCCGCGTGAGCGAGCGCACATACGGCAACTGCTTCGCGAGCGCCTCTGGCATTTCTTCGCGCTGCGCCTTATATTCCGGATGCAGCGCCAGTCGGTCCTGCGCGCCACCGAGATCGAAAAACACCAGTGTTCCTTCCGGCCGTTCCTGATCCGCCAGTTTCCACAGCGACTTCACCCAACCGTGCAGCGCATTCGTAGGAAACCCGTCCGCGCGCGTCAGCTCTGGGATCGCGAAAAAGCAGCGGTAAGCGAGATTGAAGCCGTCAACGAGGAGCCATTTAGCCATGCGCCGAGCCGAGCAGCCGCTGCGGCCGGAAGCAAACCCGCGTTATTTTTTTCTGCCGCCGCGCCGCCGTCGCCGCAACCTTCCCTGCCGCCCCACGCCGTCTGAATTCAAAAAAAATCCAGACGGCCCGCACGCACCCTTACGTTAACTCGTCGGCAGCGTCGGCGCGTGCGAACGCGCTCCCGAGACCGCTTCGGCGATATTCTCCGCCTGCTTCTCCGGCACGATGCGGTCGTTGTTGAAGTGCATCGAGACGGTCTTCGACACGCCGCGCTCTTCCATCGTCACGCCGTAGATCGCGCTCGATGCCGACACCGTGCGCTTGTTGTGCGTGATGATGATGAACTGCGACTCGCCCACGAATTTCTTCAACAGATCCGTGAAGCGGCCGATGTTCGATTCGTCGAGCGGCGCGTCCAATTCGTCGAGCACGCAAAATGGCGAAGGCTTCACCATGTAGAGCGCGAATAGCAACGCCACGGCCGTCAGCGTTTTCTGTCCGCCGGAGAGGAGCGTGATGCTCTTCAGCTTCGTGCCCGGCGGCTGTGCGACGATTTCGATACCACTCTCTAGCACGTCGTCGGTCGCAATCAATTCCAGCGCCGCGCGTCCGCCGCCAAACAGCGTAAGGAATGTGTATTCGAAGTTCTTTTTAATCTGCTCAAACGTGATCGCGAACTGCCGCTGCGAGGTCAGGTTGATCTCGTCGATCGCCTTGATCAGCTCCGCCTTCGCGTTCGTGAGATCGTCCGTCTGCGTGCGCAGGAAATCGTGGCGCTGCTTGAGCTCCGCGTATTCCTCGATCGCCACGAGATTGACCGCCCCGAGGCCGTTCAACCGCGCACGCAGCGCGTCGATTTCGACCTTCGTCTCGTCCCAGTTGGTCGTCTCCAGCGCCGCGAGATCTTCGGGCGTGGGATCGGGCTTCGGGCCCTTCGGCTTGCGCCGGCGTTTCGTCGCCTCGGCCGCATCGCCTTCCGGCTTCGGCGCGCTGTCGTCCATCTCGTCTTCCTCATCGAGGTCGAGCGGCTTCATGCCCTCCGGTTCGCCGTCGGCGTGATAATAAAAATGCCGCCAGTCGAGCTGCGCGATGTTGGCCTGGAATTCGCGCGCCACTTCCTCGGCGATGAACTGCGCACGCTGGCGGTCGCCCGCGAGCTTGATGTCGTGCTTCGCGAGTGCCGATTGCGCCGACTCTGCATCGCTCCGCAACGAGTGTTGCGCGGACTCAAGACCATTGATGTCGCGCTCTACATCGACCAATTCGACACGAATTTTTTCTACCTGCTCCTGCGCGACGACGAGCGTCTCCGCGAGCTGCACCGAGCGGGAGCGCTGGGTGTCGGACTCGGTGGCGAGTTGGCCCACCTGATCCGTCCACGTCTCGATTTCCTGCTGCCGCTGCACGAGCAACTCGCTAAGTTGCTGACTGCGCCGCGCCATTTCCCCGAGACCACGGTCGAGCACTTCCACCTTCTGGCGGCGCTCCGCGAGTTCTAGGCGCGCCTGCGCCAGCGAGTCGCGCTTAACGTCGCGATCCGTGCGAAGTTCGGTGATACGCGTCTCCGTCTGCGTGATTTTTTCACGCTGCGCCACGCCGTCGGTCTCGGCCGTAGTCAGCCCCGTCTGCGCCTTTTCCCAACGCGCATGCGCCTCGTTGCGCGCTTGTTCGAGGCCGGTGAGTTCGTTCTCCATGCGGCGCAGCTTGGAGGCAACGTCCTCGGCATTACGCTGCGCATTGCGTTGCTCCGCCTGCACCGCCGCCACCGTCTGCGTGATCGCGAGAATATCCGCCCGACGCTGCTCCACGAGCTGCTCCGCTTCGGCGAGGCGCGTGTTGAGTTCGTCGATGACGAGCTTCTGCTCGTCGTGCAGCTTCTGTTCTTCAGCGAGTGCCTTGGCGGTTTTGCGCAGGTCGATTTCGCGCTGAACGATGCTGTTGGACGATTTCTTCGAGCCGTGAAATCCGCCATAGACGAGCCCACGCCGATCAACGAGATCGCCCTTGCGCGTGGCCACCGCGAGAAACGCAAAACCGGGATTCGCCTGCCAAAATTCCAAAAACGCCGGCAGATCGTCCGCAATGTAGCAGCTGCCAAACAGCGCGAGCGCAGGATGCCCCTCGATGCTCGAGCTAACCGCGACCGACGCCGGCATGAGTCCCGCCGGCAACTCGTAAGCCGCTTCCTGCCGCACGCCGCACTCGGTGATGCGCAAAATCGCGGAGCCGATCTGCTCGTGCTCCAACTGCGCCAAAATCCGCTGCGCCGTCGCGAGATCGCTCACGCTGATCGCCTCGGCCGCCGCGCCCAGGATTGCTTCGATGGCTTTACCAAATTCCGGCTTCACATCGAGACCGTGCGAAATCGGCGAAACCTTCGCGCCGCTAAGCGCGCTATCGAGCCGGCCCTGCAACACCGCCTTGGCGCCTTCGCCGAAACCTTCCATCCGCTCCTGCAACTGCTGGAGCAACTTCAGCCGCGCCATGCGCTGCGCGAGCGCGCGGTCGATCTCGGAGAGCTTGCGCTGCGCCTCGCGAAACTCGCGCGTGAGATCCGTGATCGCCTGCTGCGCTGTCACGGACTCGCTGTGCGCGCGCGATTTTTCGCCGAGTGCTTCCTCGGTGCGCGCGTCGAGCTCGGCCACCTGCTGCGCCGCTGCCGACTGCTGTTGGCGCATGCTTTCGATTTCCTGCGCGAGCGAGTCATGGCGATGCGCGCTGGTCTTCTGATCGACCTCATAGCTCGAGCAATCCGTGCGCAGCCGCGCGACCGTGCTCTCGAATTGCAGCAACTGAAACTTCGCCTGCTGCAGATCCTGCTCCAGCTTCGTCAGCTCAGCCTCGACGATGCCTTGGTCGCGATTGCGTTGCTGGAAAACGGAGTCGCTGCTGCCGAGCAGGCTGAGTTGCGTCTGCTTATCCTGCGCGGCGCTGTCGCCCTGCGCCGTGACTTCGCGGAGCTGCATCTCGAGTTCACCGAGATTGTCCCGCGATGAACCGAGCCGGTCTTCAATGCCCGCGCGCCGGATGTGCGCGAGATTCGCGGCGTTTTCCGCGGCCTCTTTTTGTGAGCGCACGTCATACACGCCCTGCTGCGCATCCTGCACGCGTTGGTTCAACCGGGCGCGGAGCGCCTTCTTTTCTTCGAGTGCGATTTCCTTCTCCTCGCGGCTGGCGCGACGGGTGTCGGCCTCGGCGCGAAGCGTGGCGACATCCGCCTCCAGCGCACCGAGCGTGGCCGTGAGTTGCGAATGGTGATAGCCACTCCAAGCGAGACTCAAGTGCCGCAACCGATGATTCAGCCGCTTGTAGCGCATCGCCTTCGCCGCCTGCCGACGAAGCGTGCCGATCTGCCGGCCGACTTCGCCCACGACATCCGCCACGCGCGCCAGATTCTGGTCAGTCAACGCCAGCTTGCTCATCGCCTCGCGCCGCTGGCTCTTGTATTTGGTGATACCCGCCGCCTCTTCGAACACCGCGCGGCGCTCCTCAGGCTTCGAGGAAAGGATCTGGTCGATCTGGCCCTGCGCCATGATCGAGTAACTCGTCCGGCCGATGCCGGTATCCATGAAAAGCTTCTGGATGTCCTTCAACCGGCAGGCCTGCCCGTTGAACGCATACTCGCTCTGCCCGTCGCGATACACCCGCCGCGTGATCTCGATCTCGTGAAACTCACTGCCCAGCTGCTTTTCACAGTCCGTGAGCAGCAACGACACCTCGCACAACTGCGCCGGCTTGCGCGTGTCCGCGCCCTCGAAAATCACGTCCTGCATCTTGCCGCCGCGCAACGCCTTGGCGCTCTGCTCACCCAGCACCCAGCGGATCGAGTCCGCGATGTTGGACTTGCCGCAGCCATTGGGCCCGACGACCGCAGTGACCCCCGGTTCAAACCGGAGCGTGGTGGGATCAGCGAAGGACTTGAAGCCGTGCAGTTTTAGGGCCTTGAGATACATGAAACGGTCAGTGTGAGCGCCCGCCGCGAGCGCGGGCAAACGGAAAAATTTACCACCCGGCCCACGCTCCGAATCGGCTGACCCGGCAGAAACCGCCGTCCATCACCCGCCCCCGTCAACACACCCAACCCAACCTCGCGTTTGCCTCCGTGCGGCTCCGCTTTATCCCTTCCTCTCTCATGTCTGCCGCCGCCCTCGCCGCGCCACCCGCGATCTCCGCCGAAACCCGCCGCTACCTTCCGTGGCTCGTCGCGGTCGCGCTGTTCATGGAGAACCTCGACGCCACTATCGTGAACACCGCCGTGCCCACGATCTCCGCCAGCCTCGGGGTCGCCCCACTCGCCCTGCGCGGCGTGCTCACGAGCTACACGATCAGCCTCGCCGTGTTCATTCCCATCAGCGGCTGGCTGGCCGACCGCTTCGGCACCAAGCGCATTTTCAACGTCGCCATCGCCCTCTTCATGCTCGGCTCACTGCTCTGCGGCATCGCCGTCAACGTCCCCATGCTCGTCGCCGCGCGCATCCTCCAGGGCATCGGCGGGGCCATGATGACGCCCGTCGGCCGCCTCGCCCTCGTGCGCTCGTTTCCACGCTCCGAGATGCTCACCACGATGAACTACGTCATCATCCCCGCCCTCATCGGCCCGCTGGTCGGCCCCTTCGTCGGCGGGCTCATCGTCCACTGGTTTCACTGGCGCTACATTTTTTTCATCAACCTGCCGTTCGGCCTCGTCGGTCTCTGGCTCACGCGCCGCCACATGCCCGACTACAACGACACCCATTCTCCGCCGCTCGACCGCATCGGCTTCCTCCTCTTCGGCACCGGCATCGCCCTGCTCTCTTATGTGCTCGAAGTCTTCGGCGAACACACGATGCGCCTCGCCGACATCGGCTTCATGCTCGCCGGCGCGCTCGCCTTGCTCGCCGTTTATTTCTGGCACGCGCAACGCGCCACCGCGCCCGTCCTCGAGCTCGCTCTCCTCCGCGTCCGCACCTTCCGCATCTCCGTC
>JANXLP010000360.1 GCA_025355125.1 Opitutaceae bacterium
CCATTTGCTCCCGCTCACTTCGCGTCCGCTGCCTTCCGCGCTTCCCCTTCCTCTCTGATTCCCCGGCCTTGGATTCTTTCATCCCCTCACTCTACAAGTTTTTGAACCTCCCGTCGTCATGTCCAAGTTGAACGCTTACGAATCATCCGCACTTTCTGCCGGCGCGATTTCTGCCGCGTCCGTCTCCGCTTTTCTTTCCGCGCATCCACGGCCGCCGCCGCACAGCGTTTCCTCTTCTTCCACTTCGCCACCAGCTCCTCCCACGCCACCGCGGGATTCGCCGCCTACGAGCGTTCCCGCTGACCACGCACCTCGGGTCCCGTCGGCCCATGTCGCAACCAGACGGCAGAACTTGTTTTATTGATAAACGAAGCTCCCGCGACCGACGGCACCGGTCGTCGTGGTTGGCGTTTCCCAATCCTTCCTATTTGCAACTGTCGATCTTGACCCGCAGTGAACGAAGCAATCAGGCAATATTCGCCATTTGTTCTGGCGGCCGGCAGCGCGAGCACAGTGCGCTCGAATGCCGGATTTCAAATCCGTCATTTTGCTCTGCTCCGCGGTCGTGCAATCCGGGAAAGTTTATGAGCGATATCCTCAGGTGAGAGAACAAAATCAACGCATCCGCTTTCGATTGCACTTTCGGGCATATCCGGTTGCCCGGCTGTTTCTAACTTCTGCGCAATCGTGATGCCTCCGACTTTTTTGATGCCGCACAGCGCGGCGGCCCCATCACCGTCATAGCCAGAGACAATGACTGCGACGAGTTTGCCGTCCCAGTGCTTGGTCAGGGATTTCATAAAAACTGTGATGACATCGGGCCACCCGCGGGGCTTGGAGATCGGCTGCAGCCGGAATTCACCGTGGAGCACGTGTAGATCCCGCCTGGCCGGAATGATGAACACATGGTTGGGCCGGATGATCATTTTTTCCGTGATCAGTTCGACCGGCATCGCCGTAAAGCGTGGAAGAATTTCGTGGAGTCTGGTGGCGACGGTTCTCAGGTGATTAACAATAACGATGGCGACACCCAGATCAGGCGGCAGATTCCGTAGTAACCGGATATATGCATCGAGACCACCAGCCGAACCTCCCACGCAAACAACCGGGAAATCGTGGGCGTCACTCCCGGCTTTCACGGGTGGCATTTCCGCAGTGCCTGGGTTAATTTTCACGGCGTCGGAAGATTATTAGTTTCTCCCATCGGTCGCGGGAGTGGGTGTCACCCGCCACACGGTGTTGCCGACGTCGTCCGCGATTAGCAGCGCACCCGCGCGGTCGATCGCCACGCCGACCGGCCGGCCCTGCGCATTGCCGTCCGCGTCGAGAAAACCGGTGAGCACATCTTCCGGCGTGCCAGTCGGTCGCCCGGCGGCAAACGGCACAAAGATCACCTTGTAGCCGGCGGGTGGTTTGCGATTCCACGAACCGTGCTGTCCGACGAACGCGCCGCCCGCATAATGCGCGGGCAGCAGATTCCCCTCGTAGAATGCCAGACCGAGTGGTGCGGTGTGGTTGCCGAGTGCGTAGTCCGGCGCGATCGCCTTTGCGACGAGCTCAGGATGCTTCTCCTTCACCCGGTCGTCGACATGCTGCCCGTAATAGCAAAAGGGCCAGCCATAGAAGGCCCCGTCTTTCACCGAAGTTAGGTAGTCCGGAACGAGGTTGTTACCCAGTTCGTCGCGTTCGTTGACGACGGTCCACAAGGCATCGCTTTGCGGCTGCCATCCTAGTCCAACCGGATTTCTTAGACCGGAGGCGAAGACGCGTGAACTCCCGGTCGCCGGATTGATCTCGAGAATGGCGGCGCGGCCCACCTCTTTATCCAGGCCGTTTTCGCCGACATTGCTGTTTGAGCCCACGGTCGCGTAAAGGAGCGAGCCGTCGCGGATCGCGATGATGTTCTTGGTCCAATGGTGGTTGATCGGGCCGGCCGGCAGATCGACGACCTTGGTGGCCGACGCCGTGATCTCGGTCTCGCCACCCTGATAGGGGAAGCGCACGATCGCATCGGAATTCGCGACGTAAAGTTCGTGCCCGATCAAAGCCATGCCGAACGGAGAATTCAGCCCCGACAGGAAAACCGTGCGAGTTTCCGCGACGCCGTCGCCGTTGGTGTCGCGCAATAGTGTGATACGGTTCGCCGACGGCGTGCCGGCGCCGGCGCGGGACATCATCTTTTTCATGATCCAACCCCTGATACCTTTGCCGTCGTCCGGCTTGGGTGGAGCATTGGTCTCGGCGACGAGCACATCGCCATTCGGGAGCACGTAGAGCCAGCGCGGATGATCGAGGCCGACGGCCAGAGCGTTCACCTTCAGGCCGGTGGCCGCCAGCGGCGTTGCGCCGTTTTTCCAGCCCACTGCCGGTGCGATCTTGACGGTCGGGATGAGCGAGTGCTGCGGTTCAGGTAAAATCGGACCAGCGCCATAGCCCGTCGGTGATGACAACGGCTCCGTCGCAGCGCCGGTTTCCAGACCCACGAGCAAGCCAGCGATCAAAATCAGATGGAAAACGTGGATGTATTTCATGGCTTCAAAGTCGGGATCCAGATTCGGAATTTCAGTTCGCACTGGAATCGAGTCCGTTCGCAGCGCTGGATGATTCTAGCGCGTCACCTCCCTCACCTCCATTGGGTATCCAACCCATATCGCTGCCCCCCATGCCGTCTGTAGTCTCGTTGATCGTGACTGCCGAAAGCGCACCGTCCCAACGCGCGACCATCAAGACGAAGAAACACCGCGGGCTTTGGCGCGCTCTCCTTGTCGTGGGGTTGGCTTCCAGCGTTCTCGTTTCGTGCATCTCCATCTCCGGCCATGGTGAGAAGGAAATCCGCTATGAGGTGACGCACCGCTTTTCCGTCGAGGATCCGCAGTTCCTGCGCAGCATGGGCCAACTCCTCGGTCCGGCAATTTTGCCCGGCAATCGCGTCACGGCGTTCCAAAACGGCGATCAGATTTTTCCAGCCATGCTCGAGGCGATCAAGGGCGCGCGCGAATCGGTCACATTCGAGACTTACATTTACTGGTCGGGCGACATAGGCCAGCAATTCTCGGACGCCTTATGCGAACGAGCGCAGGCCGGCGTGAAGGTCCATGTTTTGCTCGACTGGCTGGGCACCGGCAAGATCGATGCAAGATTTCTCGCCGCCATGAAGGCCGCGGGAGTCGAGCTCGAGCGGTATCACCCGCTGCACTGGTTTGACTGGTCCCGCGTGAACAATCGCACACACCGCAAGCTGCTCTTGGTGGATGGCCTGGTCGGATTCACCGGCGGCGTGGGCATTGCCGACGCGTGGAAGGGCAACGGCACCGAGAAGGATCACTGGCGTGATTCGCACTACAAAATCGAGGGCCCGGCCGTCGCGCAGATGCAGGCTGCCTTTGGTGACAACTGGATCAAGACGCGCGCGAAGGTGCTGTTCGGTCACGCCTATTTTCCCGAGTTGACCCAGATCGGCCGCTCGCGCGCGCAGGTTTTCAAGAGCTCGCCGGACGAGGGGAGCGAAAGCGTCCGGCTGATGTATCTTCTGTCGATCGCGTCGGCCACGAAGAGCATTCGGCTGCAGGCGGCCTACTTCGTGCCGGACGATCTTGCAATCGACACCTTGATCACGGCGCGCAAACGAGGCGTCAAAATCGAGATCATCGTGCCCGGCCCGCAGACCGATTCGGAGATCGTGCAGGGCGCCAGCCGCTCGCGCTGGCCGGCGCTGCTCGATGCGGGTGTGCTCATCTATGAATTTCAACCCACGCTCTTTCACCTCAAGGTCTTGATCGTGGATGATATCTGGGTGTCGGTGGGCTCGACCAATTTCGACAACCGCTCCTTCCGGTTGAATGCCGAGGTCAACTTGAACGTTTACGACGCCCAGTTTGCGGCAGAGCAGACAGCGGTTTTTGAAAGCGACAAAAACCTATCCCGTCTCATGACGCGCGAAGACTTCAAGCGTCGGTCGATGCTTGGAAAAGCGTTCGACTCGGTCATGGGCCTTTTCCGCCAGCAATTTTGAGCGCAGGTCGAGTTGCAAGGTCGGGCGGGTGTTCTGTGACCTGAGCCGCAGGGAAATCGAGTCAGGTCTCAATTCTGACCGATGCAAACCGATGATTGTTCGTGGACCGGGATCATCCGGCAGGTTAAGGCCCCATAGTGAGTGGTGCGGCGGCGTGTTATTTTCTAGCCATGAACCTTATTCTAACAGTGGTTGTTCTTCTCGTGCTCTTCGGCGGCGGCGGCTTTTACTTTGGCGGTCCCGCCATCGGCGGCGGGGGACTTGGCCTTGTCCTCCTAATCTGCCTCGTCATTTTTTTCATGGGTGGATTTCGCTCGAAGAACTGACCAAACCACCTCGCAGTTGAGGCGGATGAGATCAACGAAGGCGTGCGTAATCACCGCGCCCGAGTGCATCGAAGCCGGTGACTCGTAGGCACTGGCTGGGCCGCAAGACGTGGCGGTATCGCCGCTGCTTGGGCTTCGCGGTGATTTTCGTAAGATATTTGAAAGCACCGCGAGAGTTCCCCAAGTCCTGTTAACACTATTGCCAAAGTGGGGTAGAAGTGTAGGCAGGAGGAATGGAACTGACCGAGGCGCATCTGCAACGAATCCAGGACAGTTTGCCCGTTGAGCGGGGCAATGTGAGCATGGAGGTGCTGAACTTCCTGAATGCGGTGCTGTATGTGATGGAGAACGGCTGCAAGTGGCGGCGTCTGCCGGAGCGCTTCGGCAAGTGGCACACAATCTACACGCGAATGAACCGGTGGAGCAAAAGCGGAGTGTGGGACCGGCTCTTTGCGAGATTGCAGCAAGAGGGGGTTCTGGCGGTTGAGCTGAGAGTGGTGTCGTTGGACGGCACCAGCGTGAAAGTGCATCCCGACGGGACCGGGGCGGAGAAAAAAACGGTCCGCAGGCCATCGGCAAATCCCGCGGCGGCTGGAACACCAAGATTCATCTGGTTGCCGCGAATGATGTCCACGCCGTCGGCTTCCGTCTTTCCCCCGGTCAGCACGGAGACGGCCCAGAGGGCCGCGAGCTGATCGGCGATCTGGGCTGCCCCGCGCCCGGCTGCGCCTTGGTGATGGACATGGCCTACGAGGGCGACGAGACCCGCGGCCTGGCCAGCTTGCTTGGCTTCAAGCCGGTGGTCCCGCCCAACCCTCGGCGTCTCAAACCCTGGAAGCTGAACAAGGCGGTTTATCGGGAGCGCAATCACGTCGAACGACTCTTCCGCCGCCTCAAGGGCTTCCGCCGCATCTTCACCCGTTACGACAAACTCGATGTGCTTTTCCGCTCTTTCGTCACCTTCGCCCTTATCCGGCTAGCCTTGATATAGTGTTAACGGGCTCCAAGCCATCATCGCGCATCGGCTAAGAGAACCGTCAGAGCAAGGCTGGCGGCTACGGCAGAGCTTCAACGGTCCGGGAACTGGATTCACCATTACAGGAACGTGCTAGCGGGTCGCTTAAGAGAGATGCCGTTGCTGCCTCTCCGGTGGTTCTTGGTGCTCGTGGGCGTGTTTCTCGTCTCACTGTGCGCCGATCTCTATCTCAGCCGTCCCGACGCCGATCCCGCCGCAGCCGCCGCTGCTGAGCAACTCAACGCGGCGGACTTCCTGAGTGCCGCCGCTGCGGGACAACTCTCCGCCGGAACCATCACCTATCGCACGAACGCGGCTGCGCTCGCCGATTTGGCGGCGACGCGCTCCCCTCACGACAGAATCGCGGCGGCGGCCGTGAAGGCGACCGCTCGCATCAGCGACGCGGATCTCGCCGTCCTCCGCAAAAATCATTTCACCGAAGACGATGTGGCGGCGATGGCCCTGGTCCATGTGGCGACCTGGCGCGAACGCAGCGCAGCGATCGCTCATACCAGCATGCAGATCCTGGCCATCATCACCGCGGTCGCGGCGGTCCTCATGGGCGCAGCTCTCTATGCCGCCCGCTTCACCTCGTTGTCGGTCCGCCAAATGCGTGCAGCTACCTCAAGGGTTAAATTCTCCGCGGTCGCCGGCTGCCACGGTAATCCGGTTTGCGCTCAAGATAGAGCGCGGGGTGAACGCAGGAAGCGCAGGGCGGCGGCGGGGAGGGAGGCGTAGTGCTGGGTGCGGGCGGAGAGGTTGAGGGAGCCGTCGCGCAGGAGCGCGCCGAGCAGGGCG
>JANXLP010000362.1 GCA_025355125.1 Opitutaceae bacterium
TGAGTTCGTCCTCATCCCAGCCGAAGTAGTGGCCGAGCTCGTGGAGGTAGGTGAGGCGGACTTCGTCGCGGAAAATCGCGCGGTCGCCCTCGGCGTAGTCCCAGAGATTTTCGATGTAGAGGATGATCTGGGGCGGGCTGGGCTGGTCGTGGGCGAGTTCGGTGCCGTGGGGATCGCCGGCGAAAAGCCCGAGGATGTCATCGGGGAAACCGTCGGCGATGACGTCGTCGTCGGGGAGGGCCTCGTAGTGGACGGGCACGGCGAGGGCGAGCGGGCGCAGCTCGGACGGGAGGGCGCGTTGGTTGGCGGTGACGGTGTCGGCCGCCAGCGTGGTGAGCTGGGCAAATGTCATGGTGAGCGGTCGCGGTGGGCGTGACTCAGGGGCGCAGCTCGGTGGCGAGGTCGAGTTTTTCGAAGCGTTCGCCGAGCCACCAGAGGCCGCACCAGACCTCGGCGCCGAGGACGACGAGCGCGAGAATCGTCGCGAGCACGACGGCGGCGCTGGCGCCGACGAGCCATTGCGAGGCGAAGATGACGAGACCGGCGCCGATCACGGCGGGGCACAGCGCGAGGAGAATCACGAGCAGTTGACCGAAGACGAAGATGAGGCGCTGGCCCATGACATCGATGCCGCCGCCGCGCTGGCGGGTGGCTTGGAACCACGCGGGGAAGAGGAGGGCGGCGGCGTTGGGAATGATGAGTTGGAGGGCGCAGAGCACGGGGACGGTCGCGGCGATACAAAGGCTGGCGGTGATCCGGAAACCGGGCGTGAGCCACGTGAGGGTCGCGGCGCGGGGCCCGAGGGCGAGCGCGGCGGCGAGGAGGGCGAGCCACACCAAGCCCGTGAGGATGGCGACGGGCGTGAGCGTCTGGCCGAGGAGGATCTGCCAGCCGGCGAGCGGGTAGGTTTTCAATATATCGGAGTTGGGCAGATCGCTGCGGAGATCCTGCCGGGCGAGCTGGGGGCCGAGCATGAGGGCATAGGCCGTGAAGATCGCGGCCGAGACGCTGATGATGGCGGCGAAGGCGCCGCTCTCATCGTGACGCACGATCCACGGCACGCCGACGACGATGATGGCGGCGGAGGTGGTCCACACGCGCCAGTGAAAATAGGGGCGCGTGCTCAGCAGGTTTTTCCAGAGAAACGCCAGCTCGGGCCGGCCGGGGACGCGCAGGCGGAAGGGTTCGCGGCGGGCTTTGGCGGGAGCGCTGCCGATAGCGCCGCCGCTAATGATGCGAGCGGTGCGGGCCGCGCGTTTTTCCGCGGAGGCCATCGAGGCCTCCTCGAACGAAACTTCCTGGCGGGAGACCCAAAGGTAGTGGGCGATGAGTAAGGTGACGGCGGGTGCGGCGGCGCGGAGGAAGGCGCCGGTGTCGGGCGCGAGGAAGGGCGCGACGATGATCTTGCCCGGGATGAGCAACCACTGGAGCAGCCCGGCGTCGATCACCGTGGCGAGCCAGGTGGCGAACGCGCCGGGGCCGAAGTTGTCGGTGGGAAAAGGCGGGGCGCTGCGCCAGAGCGAGACGGCGGAAACGATGACGACGAGCGCGACGGCGCCGAGCAGGACGAGTCGGCGCCGCCAGGCACTGACCCCGCTCTCGATGAGTTGGGTGATGGTGAGGGCGGCGCCGGTGAAGTGAAGGTTGAGCGTGGTGAGAATGAGCCACCACCCGAGCACGTGCGTGAGTGCGCCACCGCCGAGGAAATTCCAGCCGCGCGAGAGCAGCGTGAAGATCACGGCGGAGATGAGAATGCGCAGCTGGGCGCCGAGCAGCCGGAAGTGGATGAGTTTTTTCCGGGAGATCGGCGCGGGGAACAGGAAGGCGACCTCGGCTTCGCTGAAGGCGAGGCCGGGTTTTTGCGTGGGCAGCGCCCACGTGAAGAGCAGGATCACTAAAATGGCGAAGGCGCCGAACACGCCGAGCACGTGGACCAAGTCGAAGGCGGGCAGGTTGGCGACAGGCAGCCCGGCGGACATGGAAAATTTCGGTGCGCGCGCGCCGCCGACGTTACGGAAAAGAATGAAGTAGAAATACGCGGCGCCGACGATCGCGCCGACGAGATATTTTGGCTGCTTCAAGCGGCGCAGGCGCGAGAGCAGGACATTTTTGAGCGACGTGAGCCGCAGGTAGAGGAGGGCGCCGAGCATGGCGGGCAGAGAGGTGGCGGGTTTAGTTTTCCGAACCGCCGGTGGCGCGGATGAAGATTTCTTCGAGGCTCACGCCGGTCTCGCCCTGCGCGAACTGGGCGGAGATTTCGGCGAGCGTGCCGTGCGCGATTTTTTCGCCCTTCTTCAGGATGAGCACATGCGAGCAGACTTCCTCGAGGAGATGCAGCAGGTGGGAACTGAGGACGATGGCGGCGCCGTCGCGGGCGCGGCGGAGGATCGAGTCCTTCATGCGGCGGATGCCGAGGGGATCGAGGCCGGTGAGGGGCTCGTCGAAGAACATCACGCGCGGGCTGTGCAGGAGGCCGCAGGCGATGGCGAGTTTCTGCTTCATGCCGCGGGAGAGTTCGCCGGGGAGCTGATCGGCTTTTTCGGCGATCTCGAGTTCTTCGAGGAGCGGTTGGGCGATGGCCTCGTGATCGGCGACGCCGTAGATGCGGGCGACGAAATTGAGATGTTGGCGGACGGTGAGGTAGTCGAAGAGGCGCGGTTCGTCGGGAAAGAAGGCGAGCTGGCGCTTCGCGGCGACGGGGTCGGTGGCGAGGTTGACGCCGCCGATGCGGATGGTGCCGCCGGTGGCGGGAATGATGCCGGCGAGGCTGCGGAGCGTGCTGGTCTTGCCGGCGCCGTTGGGGCCGACGAGGCCGAGGACTTCGCCCGGTTGCACAGTGAACGACAGGTCGCGCACGGCGGTGAAATCGCCGTAGCGCTTAGTAAGGGCCGAGACTTCGATCATGGCCGGCGACGCTGCGGAGGAACCCGGAGGCCGGCAAGCTCCGCGCGAAATTCGCGTAACCGGAAAAACCCGACGGCGTCTTTTCAGCAACGGTCTCAACCGTTTCTTTAATCTCCTGAAAAATAATCCCATGAAAACTTCACCGAAACTCATCCTCTCACTTCTCGCCCTCGGTCTTTGCGCGTTCGCTCCGGCGAGCCGTGCTGCCGACCAATCTACGGTCGAGGTCGCGCCCAAGGCAGCACCCGAAAAGCCGCAGCGCCCACGCGCCGGCAAGCAGGTCAAAAAGGCGGCCGAGGCGCGGGATAAAATGCTCGCCGAGAAACTGAAGCTCACCGCCGAACAGCAGGAAAAATTGGCGGTGATCCGCAAGGATCAGGCCGAGCAGCTGAAGTCCGGCACCAAGCCCGGCGAGGTGCTGAAGACCGGGCACGACCAGGTGCGGGCCCTCCTCACGCCCGAGCAGCAGAAAGAATTCGACGCGCTGCCACCCGAGGGGCGCGCGGGCAAGAAGGCCAAGAAGTCCTGAGCCTTCACTAAGAATTGTCAGGGGTAGTGGGTGCCGCCGCGATGAGTAGATCGCGGCGGCACTTTTTGTGTCGGGATGGCGTCGAGCGACCAAGGGGCGGAGCGAGTTTGGCGCGGACGACGTAACTAATGGCCGAGCTTCGCGTCTTACCGCCTTGCTGACCGCCTTCCGCAGTCGGTTTCGATTAAAAAATCAACCCAACCTCAGTGTTTGTTTCTCCCATGAAATCATCCCTCCGTAATCTCCTCGCCGTGCTCGCCCTAGGTGCAGCCGTGCTCCCCTTGGTCAGCGTCGCGCAGGATGCGCCGCCACCCGAAAAACAACGCGGCCCCGGTGGTCCTGGCGGCGGCCGCGGTGGCATGATGACCCCCGAGCAACAGGTCGAGCGCCTCGACAAGACCCTCACGCTCACGGAGGAGCAAAAAACCAAAATCACGGCGATCTACAAAGAGCAGGCTGCGGCGATGCAGGCGATTCCCGCCGAAGAGCGCCGCGAGAAGATGGCCGAGATGCGCAAGGCGACCCAGGAAAAGATCCGCGCCACGCTCACGCCCGAGCAGATGAAGAAATTCGACGATATGCCTGCCATGGGTGGCGGTCGCGGCGGCCCCGGTGGCAAGAAGAAGGAAAACTAAGACTGAGTGCGCGCAGCCGAGCTGCGCTATTTCTTTAAACTAAAGACCGTCGTCGGCTGAGTGCCTGCGGCGGTCTTTTTCTATTTGAGAGAGTTGTCGAGGTGGGCCGGGCGCTCCGCGCGCGACCTTGGGGTGTGCGTGCGCGTGGACGTGCGCGTAGACGTAGACGTGGGCGTGGTATTTGGCTGCGTGACGGGTCCGGGGTGGGAATTGGCCGCGCGACGGAGCGCACGGCCCACCTCGGAATATTTGGCCTGGGTGACGCAGGGTGGATTTTTCGACTCGGCGGGCGGCAGGGCGAGGCGCAGGGTGCGCGGATGCCGGAGCACAAGCGCATCGTAATTATTGGCGGTGGAGCCGCGGGTTTTTTCGCGGCCATTGCGGCGGCGGAGGCATTGCAGGCGGGCGTGAGCGAAGGAACGGGTGCGGGCGGCGCGGTGACGTTGTATGAAGCGACCGCGCATCTGCTGGCGAAGGTGCGGATCTCGGGCGGCGGGCGGTGCAACGTGACGCATGCGTGTTTCGAGCCGCGCGAGCTGGTGAAAAAATACCCGCGCGGCGGGAGGGAAATGATCGGGGCGTTTTCGCGGTTCCAGCCGCGCGATACAGTGGCGTGGTTTGCGGCGCGCGGCGTGGAGCTGAAAACGGAGAGCGACGGACGGATGTTTCCGGTGACGGATGATTCGGCGACGATTGCGGAATGTCTGCAACGCGCGGCGGCGAGCGCGGGGGTGCGCGTGGTGACGGGGGTGGGCGTGCGGGGGATGAAGGTGGAAGAGGGAGCGCTGAGTGAGGTAGAGCGCGTTATCCCTAACGCGCCGGTTGAGCGGGAAGTCGCGCGCGCGCGGAGTCGAAGCGGCGGGTTAGGGATAACCCGCCCTACCTTTCGGATTGAGCTGACGACGGGTGAAGTCGTGACGGCGGATCGGGTGTTGATCGCGACGGGAGGAAATAAATCTTCGGCGGGGTTGGCGGTCGCGCGGGCACACGGGCATGAAATCGAGCCGGCGGTGCCGTCGTTGTTTACGTTTAACATCGCGCGGGATGCGCGGCTCGAGGGGCTCGCGGGAGTGGCGGTCGAGCACGTAGAGACGAGTGTGCGCGGGACGAAGCTGCGCGAGCAGGGGCCTTTGCTGGTGACGCACTGGGGCGTGAGCGGGCCGGGAATTTTGAAGCTTTCGGCGTGGGGCGCGCGGGAGCTGGCGGCGATGGATTACAGATTTGCGCTGGTTGTGAATTTTTCGCCGCCACACACGCGCGAGACGCTCGTCAAAGAACTGGCGGTGGCGCGGGAGAAGAATCTGAAAAAGCAGATCACGACGTGGAGTCCGATTGCGGTGCCGCAGCGGTTTTGGGAACGGCTGGTGGCGGCGGCGGGCATCGGTGCGACGACGCCGTGGACGAATGTGGGCAACGCGGCGCTCGCGACGCTGGCGGCGCAGGTGTGCGCGGCGGAATTTGCGGTGAGCGGGAAGAGCACGAACAAGGATGAGTTTGTGACGTGCGGCGGCGTGCGGCTGCGCGAAGTGGATTTCCGGACAATGGAGAGCCGACTGTGTCCGGGGCTGCACTTCGCAGGCGAGGTGCTCGACATCGACGGCGTGACGGGCGGTTTTAATTTTCAGGCGGCGTGGACGACGGGGTGGCTGGCGGGAAGGGCGATGGCGGGAATTTGAATGGGCGGGGATTGCCCACGGTATTCCGGTTTGAGCTCAAGATAGAGCGCGGGGTGAACGCAGGAAGCGCAGGGCGGCGGCGGGGTGGGAGGCGTAGTGTTGGGTGCGGGCGGAGAGGTTGAGGGAGCCGTCGCGCAGGAGCGCGCCGAGCAGGGCG
>JANXLP010000363.1 GCA_025355125.1 Opitutaceae bacterium
CTACGATGCGCTTGGCCACCGGCTCACGGCCACCGACCCCCTCGGCCGCAAGACCACCTGGACCTACGATGCCCATGGCAACGTGCTCACCATGACCCGGCCCGACGGTATCGTCGGCACGTGCAACACCTACGACGTGCAGGACAATTTGCTCACCGTGACCGATGCCGCCGGTGCCGTGACGACCTACACCTACGACGCCGCGCGCAACCAGACCTCGCTCACCGATGCCCGAGGTAGCCGCTACGCCTTCACCCACGATGCGCTCCGCCGTAAGACGTCGATGACTTACCCCGACGGCTCCGTCGAAAAATGGACCTACGATCTCTCCGGCAACCCAGTCGCTTTCGTCAACCGTGCAGGCCAGATCAAGGCCACCGCCTACACCGTCGCCAACCAGCCGCTCACGGAAGTTTGGTCGGCCGCCCCATCACCGCTCGCCCCGAGCCTCACGCCCACGTTGCCGGCGGCAACGTCCTATGCCTACAACTCCGATGGCCGCCTCAGGGAAGTCGATAATGGCAACGCCAAGCTCACCTACACCTACGACGAACTGGGCCGTCTCGCCTCCGAGACGAGCGATCTCAGTGCGCTTGTGCCCGGCCTCGACCCGCACACGGTCGGCTACCGCTATGACGTGCTCGGTCGCCGCTCCGATCTCGTGTATCCCGACAAAACCAAAGTGAGCTACGACTACGACGCCCGGAGCAGGCTCACCACCATCGACACCAAAGGCTCTTCTCCTCAATCCTCACGCCTGTCTCCTCTCGCCTCTTATGCTTACGACGCACAGGGCCGCATCGCCCAGCTCACGCGTGACAACGGCGTGGCCAGCACCTACACCTACGACATGGCCGGGCAATTGACCGACATCACGCACGCGAGCGGGAGCAGTGTGCTCGCGCGGTCAGCCTACACGTTTGATGTGCTCGGCCGCCGCACCAGCCAGACCCGTGAAGACGGGATCACCGAAACCTACGGCTACGACACGACGAGCCAGCTCACGAGCGCCGACTACGGGGTCAATTCCCCGCTCGCCAAAGCCCCCGACCCCGTCACCCGCGAAACGTTTGCCTACGATGCTCTGGGCAACCGCACTTCGACTTCCGCTGTGGGCGGGGTGCCCTCACCCCGCGTCAGCACCTACACAGCCAACGCGCTTAACCAATACACGCAGGTTGCCGGTGCGTCTCTCACCTACGACGCCAACGGTAACCTCACCAACGACGGCAAGCAGACCTACCGTTACGACGCGCAAAACCGCTTACTCGCCGTCGAACCCATCGCACCCGCGCCGGGCGCCGTCCGCGCGGAATTTGCCTACGATGCCCGCAATCGCGCAGTAGCGCGCACCTATCACACGCTCAGCAAGGCCGGCGCATGGGTGCTCAACCCGGATGATAGCCTAGCTCTCACTTACGACGTCGCTTGGAACCTCCTTGCGGAGTGTATGCGCAACGGAACCCAAGTCGGTAAATACATTCATGGCCAGCGGACCGACGAAATCTTGGTTTCAAGCCTTAAGTCCCAGACCCTCTGCCCGCTTGCTGACGCCTTAGGGAGCGTCGTGACCTTGGCTTCCGACGATGGTAAAGTGAGCACACGCTTCCGCTACGGAGCTTACGGGCGGCCCGTCACACTGTCTGCATCGTATCAATCGGGAGTATCTGGCGTCCTTAACTACCGATTTTTGTTTACCGGGCGAGAATGGTTGGGGGCGGTTGGCTTAAATGACAACCGCAATAGAATCTACACGCAATGGCTTGGGAAGTGGCTTACTATAGATCCAATATTATTCGCTTCAAAACACATCAACTTATATAGCTATGTGGGTAATGAGCCTATAGGGGGTGTTGATCCTCTCGGGACGATTTGTATTAACACTATATACACTAAGCCGTGTGATGGTATATCGCGATCAGAATGTGCGATCACGTGTAATTCACAGCCTCGGCCTCGTGATGTGGGATTGTGCTTTGAGGTCGGTGTTGTTGGAATTTCAATTTTCGGCGTTGGGGGCATTGGAATTATAGTATATATATGTGGTGATTTAATTACCGACTGAAATGAGAACTGTTGTCGCATTAGTGCTGATATCGAATTCTGTATTTATAATTTTTGCTCTCTTATGTTTGCTTGTTAGCAGAATGACAAATAACGGATTTATTGCCGTTAAAATAGGTGGTATTGGGATTCGGTTTGCGTGGGGTGCCTGGCCTATGTTTTTTGCCTTGGTCGGCGCTATATTATGGGTGTCCGCGTGCTTGATCTATTTATTGAGGTCAAAATAGACGGTCGCAGACGAGGTTGGGGCTTTGTGATTTGTGGTTAATGGAGACTGATCTAGAGAGGTGGAATGCGAATAAAGGGTCAGGCTTTGGGGTTTGGAGTGAGTTGTGAAGTTAAAATTGTATAGCTGGGCAAACGAGTGAGCCGAAATTACTACATGAAATTATATCGAGGATGCTTGGGGGTGCTGGGCGTCATGTTGGCTTTGCTGCCAACGGCGCATGCGTTGCAATGGACGGCCGTCGAAGCCGTGCTGCGGCCACAGGCGGACGGGGTGATGCCGGTGGCGAGCTATGGGTTTCGCAATGATACCTCCGCGCCGGTAACGATTACGCAGGCTGTGCCGAGTTGCGATTGCACCACGATTGAGCTGGCGAAGAAGACCTACGGCCCCGGCGAGAGTGGGGTGCTGGTGGTGCGGTTTGATCCCACGGGGCGGAGTGGGACGGTGAGCCGGACGATCAATGTCGTGACGGACGAGCCCGGCGGGCAGCCTCAGCTCCTGAAGCTTACGGCGGAATTACCCGAAGTGCTCGCCTTCACGCCGCACGACCTGCGGTGGGCGGCGGGCGAGAAGCGTGAGGCGAAGACCCTCGATGTGATGGTGAATGCGCCGGGTGGCGTGGAGCTGGCGGCGGCGTGGGCGAATCATCCGGATTTCAAGGTGGAGCTGGTGACGGTAACGACGCGCACGCATTACCGGGTGAAGGTGACGCCGCCGGAGGGAGCCAAGCCGCAGCAGGCGGTGATTCTCCTGCGCGCCGTCTGGCCGGTGCCGGCGGGGACGGGGCTCACGTTTTATGCGCGGGTCAAGTGAGGGGTGGGGAGAAGGGAGTGAGGGGCTCGGGATTCGCGAGCAAGCTCGCTCCCACAAAGGAGGGGTGAAACGGGCGCGTTGGTCAACGTGCTCTACCTCGGGGGGCGCCAGCGAACTGGCGGCCTGAGGGGAGATGGGTTGGTTGCGCCACTCGCGGGCGCTCGCGGCTACGGGGGCGATGTTGTCAACGAGCAGATAAAATTACAGCGGAGTCTAAACACTGACTGGCCGCGCGGCGGAGCGCGCGGCCCACCTCGGAGCGCGGCTTGGTTATGAGCGTGGCGCGGTTCGGGGAGCGGCTTGGTTCGGGGCGCGGAGGGCGGGTCGGAGACTGCGCCCTACTTTTTCTTCGTGATGAACTGCGGTGCGGTTTCCATCTGGCCGCGGGTGACGCCGAGCTGGTTGAGGAGTTTTAATTCGCGCCACACATCGGCACCGGTGATCTCGCCGCGGATGAGTTGTTGGTAGCGCGTGATCGTGCGCACGACTTCGTCGGTGCCTTCGTTGACGAACTCGACGCGGAAGTGGCGCGCGCCGAGTTCGAGGAGTCGGGCGACGTAGTCGGCGCCGGTTTGGGCGCGGTTGTTGTAAACGGTGTTGCGGCAGCCGGCGTCGGCTTTGAGCGGGAGCTCGGCGCCGACGCGGTCGCGGAGGGCGACGCGGTGGGTGTCGCAGGGGCGGCCGCAGTCGCGGTAGTCTTTGCCGGTGGAAAGGAACGCGCAGAAGACGCAGTGCTCCATGTGAAACATGGGCATGTGCTGGTGGATCGTGATGTCGAACCACGTGCCGGGGGCGGCCTGGAGGAGGGACTCGAGCTGGGTGATGTTGAGATCGTAGCTCGCAGTCACGCGCTCGAGGCCGTGGCGCTGGAGGTAGTGCGCGGCGGTGAGGGGATTGGCGACATTGAGGGAGAAGTCGCCGCGTTTACGGTCGGCGGCGAAGTAGGCGAGGTGATCGTAGTTGCGGACGAGATAACCGTCGGCTTCGCAGGAGCGGACCTGTTTGAGAATCCATTCCTCGCCGGGTTTGGAGATACGGGGTGGGGCGACCCAGATGGATGCCGCCGCAAGCGGCGGCAGTTGAGAGTTGAGAGTTGAAGGTTGAGGGCCGGAGGCAGAGGCGGATACGGACTGGGCCTGCCAGGCGCGGAATTTTTGGACGGCTTCGCGGTAGTGCTTGGGGTTTTCGAACTCGGAGTAAACGGTGGCGATGCCGGGGCAGGTGAGGGCGGCGTCGAGTTGTTCGAGGCTGCGGACCACGATGATGAGCTCGGGGGTCGTGGCCGCCGCGGACGGCGACGGAGCTGAGAGTTGAGGGTTGAGAGTTGAGAGGACGGAGGCGGAGGCGTTGAGCTGCCAGCGCGGGGGCTGGGTGGCGAGTGCTTCGAGCGCGGCGATGGTTTCACGGCGTAGGCGGTTGAGTTCGCTGACGGGCAAGATGACTTCGCCTTCGAGGCGGTTGGCCAGTTCGCCGAGCGAAAACGGCGTGCCGCCGAGGCGGCCGAGTTGGTCGCGGAGGCGCTCGGTGGTGAGCGGTTGGTTATCGGCGGGCGCGAGGAGAAGCGTCGAAGCGTTTTGGGCGACGTGACCGAGGGCGTCGCGCGCGATGAGCGTGAGCGGCGTGCCGGCGTGGCCGTGGACTTCGAGGGTGATGGGCCGTTGAAAACGGATTTTTTCGCCATCGAAGGTGGCGCGGAGATCGCGGTCGAGCGCGGGGTCGTTGGTTTTCCAAACGAGTTGGCCGACGCGGACGCGGGACCAGTTGATGTCGCCGTGGCCGAAGCGCAGGAGGACTTCGCCGGAGGGCGATGCGGCTTTTTTCGAACCCACGGGCGAGACGCCCGTGCCACCCGGAGCGGGCTCCACTTGGTAGATGCGGCCGCCTTCCTCGCGCTCGGCGGGGTTGCCGGCGTCGAAGACGATGCCGTCGCCGGGCTTTACGGGCGCGGCGGGACGGAACGTGATGGATTCGCCGGAGACGCGGGTGATCGCGCCGAGGAAAACGCCGCGCTTGGTGCCGAAGCGGCCGTGGGCGAGTTCCTGATTGTTGATGCCGCGGAACCAGCCCGTGTATTGGCCGCGGGAGAACGCCATCTGGAGTTCGTAGTGCGCGGGATCGGGCGCAGTGGTGGAGCTGGTCTTGGCGGGCTTAGAGTTAAAAGGAAGGACGGCGGGGATTTTCGGACTGCAGATTTTGTCGAGCGCCTGGCGGTAAACGCGGGTGATGCTCGCGACGTATTCCGGGGATTTTAGACGGCCTTCGATTTTGAGGGAGGCGACGCCGGCGCGGACGAGATCGGGGAGGACATCGAGGCCGGCGAGATCCTGCGGGCTGAGGAGGTAACGGCGGTCGCCCAGATCGACCTTCTGGCCGTCCGAGATGAGGTCGTAAGGAAGGCGGCAGGCTTGGGCGCATTCGCCGCGGTTGGCGGAGCGGCCGCCGAGGGATTCGCTCGTGAGACACTGGCCGGAGTAGGCGACGCAGAGGGCGCCGTGGACGAAGACCTCTAGCGGTAGGGCCGCTGGAGGAGTTGAAAGTTGAGGGTTGAAAGTTGAGGGATCGGAGCGTTGGGCGGACTGGATTTTTTCGATTTCCGCGATGGAATTTTCGCGGGCGAGGACGACGAGTTGCGCGCCGAGGTCGCGGGCGAAATCGACACCGGCGGCGCTGGTGACGGTGAGCTGCGTCGAGGTGTGAATCGGGAAATCGGGCGAGAGGGCGCGGATGAGGCGGCAGATACCGACGTCTTGGACAATGGCGGCATCGACACCGGCGGCGATGATGGCGCGGAGGTAAGCTTCGGCGTCGGCGAGTTCGGCGGTGAAGACGAGGGTGTTGAACGTCACGTAGCCGCGCACGCCGCGGCGGTGGAGAAACGCCATGAGCGCGGGCAGATCGGCCTGCGTGAAATTTTTCGCGCGCATGCGGGCGTTGAAACGCTCAAGGCCGAAGTAGATGGCGTCGGCGCCATTTTCCACGGCGGCGCGGGCGCACTCCCAATCGCCGGCGGGTGCGAGCAGCTCCGGACGCGTGAGCGGGCGCGGCGGTGTGAGGGCCGGGGCGGGCGCGGGGATGGGGTCGAGAGTCGAAACGGCAGGCATGGGTGAATGGGTAGGCAGGGCGCGGAGAGTCGCAACCGGATTCACGGCTGGCGTTGGCGCAGTTTACCGGGAACTTTTGCGGTTGAGAGCGTCTATGAACGGAACGATACGCGAAAACCCACCCACATCATGAAATTCACAAATCGACTCCTGTTGGCAGTTTCACTTTTTGCGGCGCCCGCGCTGTTTGCGGCGGGTGGTGGTCAAATCGGCGGCGCCTATGAGCAGGCGGTCGAGGCTTACATTTTTGGGGCAACGCAACAATTGCGGGCGATTCGCACGGGTGTGGATGACGCGGTGGCGAAGGCGGGTGAGGCGGGCAAACAAGCATATGCCGACGTCTATCGCGGGCTCGACCAGTGCGATGCGATGATCGCCCAGCTACGCGTCGCGGTGCCGCGTGATTTTGATCCGATCAAGGCGCGATTTGAAGACACCCGTGCTCGGATGATTTCGACGCTCGAAAACGTGCGGAAAGCGCAGCCGGTCGCAGCGACAGCGGACGCGACGAAGACGAGTAATTAAGCAGCGGCCTCGATGACGGGAGCGGCGGTCGCTTTGGCCGCGAAGGCGACATGGGGCGCGGCGGCGCGGAGGCGCGCGGCGAGCACGACGGTCAGCACGAAGAAACCCACAGAGACAAAACCCAGCGTGGGGTAACCGAGCAGTTGGCCGCCGGCGCCGACAGTGACGAACAGGCCCGCGAGCATGCTGGCGAAACCGCTGGAGGCCTGTTGCAGGGCGGAGTTCACGCTCATGAAGCCTCCGCGGTAACGGGCTTGGACGGCGTTGGATACCATCGCCATGGCGGGTGCGTAACGGCCGGACATCGTGACCATGAAGGCGGCCATGACGGTGGAGGCGACGGTGAGTGAAGAGGGGCCGAGGTGGGTGAGGATGAGCACCACGACGACAGCTAGCAGGGAGATGCCGATGAGCAGGTGGAGCCGATCGATGCGATCGCTGAGTCGGCCGATGATAGGAGTCGTGATAAACGTGGCGATGCCGCCGAACGCGTAGGCTTTGGGCAGATCGGCGTCCGAGAGACCGAGGTTGGAAATAAACGACGGCGCGAGAAAAGGAATGATGCAGCCGCCGGCCATCACGAGCACGCCGCTCAGCGCGAAGGCGCGGAGGTGCAGGCGGTGCGTGACGATTTCGCGCATCTGCTTGATCGGGTTGTGCGCGTGGACGGCGGTGCGGAGATGCGGCAGGGCGAACGAGGCGACGACGAGGTTGAGCGCGGCGCAGGCGGCGAGCAGGAAGAACGGGGCGTGCCAGCCGAACTCCGCGGCGAGGAGCAGGCCGGCGGGGACGCCGAGGACGGAGGCAGTGGGGAATGCGGCCATGACGATGCTCATGGCCTGACCGCGACGGGCGGGCGGGACGATGTCGCCGACCATGGCGGTGACCATCGCGCCGGACAATCCACCGAAGGCGCCGGCGAGGATACGCGCGGCCATGAGGGTATGGTGGGTGGGCGCGAGACCGCAGGCGATGGTGGCGAGGCCGAAGCCGGAATAGAGGATAAGCAGCGCGCGTTTGCGGTCGAAGCGGTCCAACACGAAACCGCCGGCGAGGCCGCTCAGAGCGGCGGCGAACCCATAAGCGGCAACGAGTAGCGTGAACTGCGCCGGGGTGATGTTAAACACCTTCATGAGCTGCCCGCCGAGCGGCATCATGATCATGAAATCCAGAATGTGCGTGAACTGAACGGCGGCGAGAGCCAGGAGCGTGATGAGCTCGCGGCTTTTCGTGAGCTGATGGTGTTCGGCCGGAGCAGACATGGAGCGTCGGAAGGTTGACGATTTTACCGAAAGCGCAATCGCAAGGGCGGGGCCCAGGTGGGCGTGCACGCCACCGGTTATAGGGCAGCTAGTTCGGTGGCGCGCTCGCGGAGGATGGCGAGGAACTGTTCGGCGCCGCGGCTTTGATAGCGCTGTTGGTGGCGGATGATGGCCAGTTCGCGGGTCGGTGAGCCGCCGGAGAGTTCGATGTAAACGAGGTTTTTCGCATCTTCGGGGTCGCGGGCGACTTGGGGCAAAATCGAGATGCCTACACCCAACGCAACGAGGGCTTTGACCGTGGCGACCTGAGCGCAACGGAAGCCGACGCGCGGTTCGAAATGGTGGTCTCCGCAGAAGCGCTGGATCGAAGTCGCGAGGGAACTGGAAGTGCCGAGGATCACGAAATTTTCGTCGGCGAGATCAGGGGCTTTGACGCGAGGTTTTTTGGCGAGCGGGTGGTCTTTGCCGACGACAAGGAGAAGCGGCTCGGTGAGGAGCGGTTCGATGGAGAGGCGGAGGTCTTTGACGGGCAGGGCGACGATCGCGAGGTCGACTTCGCCCTCGACGGCGGCGCGGGTGAGGTGCGTGCGAAAATCTTCGCGGACATCGATTTGGAGATTCGGGTGTCGTTCGCGGCAGCGGGTGATGAGGGTGGGCAAGAGATAGGGGGCGACGGTGGGAATGGCCCCAACGGTGATCCGGCGCTCCAAAGTGGGGTGATCGCCAAGTTCTTTGGCGGCGTTTTCGATTTCGAAGAGGATGCGGCGGGCGCGTTCGAGGAAGACTTCGCCGGCCTCGGTGAGCACGGCTTTGCGTCCTAAACGGTGAAAAAGCTTACGGCCAACCTCGTTTTCCAGGTTTATTATCTGCTGACTAAGTGATGGTTGGCTGACGTTAGCGCGCTCGGAGGCGCGGGTGAAGTTGCCGGTCTCAGCGACGGCGACGACGTAGCGTAGTTGGTGAATTTCCATAGTTTATGACTATGGATAGGATAGTTAGATGCGATTTCAACTATTGAGAGACATGCCGTATTATAGCGCATCGACCTTTAGTGGGTCGGATCAAAAACCAAAAGGACACATACCATGAAAACCAACATCAATGCTTCTACGGTCATCCCTGGCGTCATCGCCGCGGCCGCGCTGCTGCTTTCTTTCGGTTCCCTGGACAAGGCTGAGATCGTCATCGGATTCGGCGCGGTGCTCGCACTGCTCGCCATCGCGACCCTCGAATATCGCCTTAACTGGAAACGTTTGCTGGGCCTCTAATCGAGGTTACGCAAAACCCCTCCATGCAACGGGGCCGGAGCAATCCGGCCCCGTTTTTTTGTGCCCGCGAACGGAGGTAGGGGAACGGCACGGTATTCCGGTTTGAGCTCAAGATAGAGCGCGGGGTGAACGCAGGAAGCGCAGGGCGGCGGCGGGGTGGGAGGCGTAGTGTTGGGTGCGGGCGGAGAGGTTGAGGGAGCCGTCGCGCAGGAGCGCGCCGAGCAGGGCG
>JANXLP010000366.1 GCA_025355125.1 Opitutaceae bacterium
GCCGGCAGGCGCGGTTCACCCTGCGGCCCGAATCGCAGGGAAAATCAGGCCGCGCGCGGAGCGCACGGCCCACCTCGGGGCACGCACCGCGGAACGCCCGCTGACTTCGGCGCGACTTCGCGCCGGGTCCTATGGAATCACAGCCCGGCTTTCAGCAGCGCGGCCACGCGGTCATGGTAACCGCGGCTGAGCTTCAACTTCGTGCCGTCCACGAGCACCACGGCGTATTCGCCAGCGAAGGAGGGGCTGAGCTTCCGCACGCGGTTGATGTTCACGATCGTCGAGCGGTGGATGCGGATGAAATGCTTGCCGTCGAGCCGAGCTTCGAGGCGCGCCATCGTCTCGCGCATGAGGTGCGCGCGGCCGGCGACGTGGAATTTCATGTAATCGCCCTCGGCCTCGATCCAGTCGATCTCGTCGGCTTTCAGGAAAAAAATCTCGCCCGAGGATTTCACGAGGATGCGGTTGTGGGCGTTGCTCTCGACGCGCTCGGCAGCGGCGCGTGCCGTATCGTGCTGGAGGTAATTCATGAGCTGCGAGAGCCGGTTGTTCACGGACTCATCGCGGCGGCGGCGGGCGGCGGCCTTGACGCGCTGGAGCGCGGCGCCGAAGCGCACGTCGTCGTAGGGCTTGAGCAGGTAATCGACGGCGTTCACCTCGAAGGCGCGCAGCGCGTGCTCATCGTAGGCCGTCACGAAAACGACGGCGGGCGCCGTGGCGGGATTCATGCGCGCGAGCGCCTCGAAGCCGTCGCCACCGGGCATCTGCACGTCGAGAAACGCGACGTCAGGCTGGGCGCGCTCCATGAGTTCCGTGGCTTCACCGCCGGTCGCGGCTTCGCCGACGATTTCGATTTCGGCATCGCGCTCGAGCATGAGGCGCACGCCGCGGCGGGCGGCGGGTTCGTCATCGACGATGACGGCGCGGAAACGAGCGGACTGGGCGGTGGTGGCTGAGGGGTTCATAGGCGGCAGGGAATTTCGATGTGAACGGTGACACCCTTGCCCGGCACGCTGGTGAGCGTGAGCCGGTGCCGGGTGCCGTAAATCTTCTCCAGGCGCGCGCGGGTGTTGGCGAGGCCGATGCCCTGCTGGCCGGCGCGCACGACGGGCAGGCCCATGCCATCGTCGCGCACTTCGAGGTGCAGACGGTCACCGGTTACGTGCGCGAGCACATCGACGCGGCCGGGCGTGGGCTTCTGGGCGATGCCGTGCAGGATCGCGTTTTCCACAATGGGCTGGAGGAGCAGATTGGGAATGCGCGCGGACATCGCGGCGGGCTCGATGGCGATGTTGACCTCGAGCCGGTCGGAAAAACGCACCTTCTGGATCTCGACGTAGCGTTCGAGGAAATCGAGTTCCTCGCGGAGCGTGACCTCGTGCGCGCGGTTTTGATCGAGCGACATCCGCAGCAGCGTGCTGAGCCGGGCGATGAGCGTGACGGCGGCGTCGTTCTTCTGTTCGCGCACAAGCACCGCGATGGTGTTCATGGTGTTGAAAAGAAAATGCGGGCGGAGCTGTTCGCGCAGGGCCTTCAGCTCGGTCTCGATGAGGCGCGCTTCAAGTTGGGCGCTGCGCAGTTCCTCGTTTTTGTATTTCTGGTAGATCTCGAGGCTGTAGCCGAAGGCGAGAACGGCCCAATAGTAGGCCATGTCGATGATGTTGCGGCCGTAGAATCCCTTCAGCGCCATCTCCCAATACCCGCCTTCATACCGCTCCTCCGGCCAAAAGAGATTATAGGCATAAATGCGCCCGAGATAATAAACGGCCATGACGGTAAAACTCAGCAGGAGATGAAAAGTTACACCGCCCGCCCATGAGCCACAGTTCAGCGGCATTTTTTCACGCAGTTGCAGGATGAGCGGCGCGAGGCTGGCCCACATCGCCGCGCGGCCAAATTGCGTGATCAGAATCCCCCAGAAATCGGCCTAGCCATCCTTCATGGCCCGGGTGTTGAGGTAATACTCCATGGTCAGGACGAACCCCAGAAACGCCCAGCCTGCGGCCATGAGAGCGGCCCTGATCCAGCGGTTGTGCATAGCCATACGAGTCCGGTCGGTATCGCTCCGCCCGCCACCGCTCTTCAAGCGGATACTGCCGTTTTGCGACGAACCGCCGTTTTTCCGCGATGAACGGCAGGAGCCGACGCCGATTCAACCCGCGCGGTCTCCGTGCCGCCGGAGTTCAGCGCGCGGGACGCAGCGTGGGCAGGCTCGCCGCCGCCGTGGCCTGGCCATGGCGTTTGTTTTTCTCGTCCGGCGTTCGCAGCCGGATCGTCTGAGCCAGCTCGGGAAACTCCGCCCGTAACACCGCACCCGCGCGCTCCAAAATAATTTCGCCGCCCTCGCCCGAGGTCACGCGGCCGAGCACGAGCAGATTCCGCACGTCGTAAAAATCCGCGTAGTGCGCGATGGCGTAGCCGAAGCACACGCCGATGGT
Source organism: Opitutaceae bacterium (assembly GCA_025355125.1). GTDB lineage: Bacteria > Verrucomicrobiota > Verrucomicrobiia > Opitutales > Opitutaceae > Tous-C4FEB. The sequence continues at coordinate 2,439 of JANXLP010000366.1, forward strand.
TTCGTAGATCGCCCGCGCCCGCGCATCGCCGGCCTGCATGGCCTTCTGCACCTCGATGAGCTGCTCGGGCAGCGCCAGCGTCGCCGGGAAATCGAAGCCCGCGCGCTTCGCCAGCCGCCCCACGCCCTGCTGGGAAAAATACTGCACGCCGCAGCCGATGTCGCCCGACCACTCGTCGCGCGGCGCATCGGGCCGGTAGTCGATGGGGGCGAACGCCAGCTCGTTGAGCCACGCCGTGATGTTGCCCGCCGGCGTCACATAACCGCCCGCCTGACTCGTGCCCATCGAGACGCCGAGCACGGCGTTGTCGTTCATCGACATCGCGCCCGCGAGCGCCGTGACCTCGCCGTCGTTGACGACCTCGAACGGCACCCCGCCCCACCGCTCTTGCAGCGTGAAAAACATCCGCCGGATATGCGCCTCAAACGCCGCCTCGGGCACGCCGCGAAACAACGACGCCGCGCGCACCTCGTTGTTCACATACACGCCCGCCGCGCTGCCGCCGATGGCATCCACTCGCGGCAGGTGCGCCGCCGCCCGCCGCAGCGAATCATGCACGCCCTCGATGTGATACGCCGGGTCTTTCTGAAAATACGGGTCCCACGCGATCTCCTCGGAGAAGACCACTTCGCCGTCGATCAGCGCCGCCGCCTTCCGGTCGCTGCCGCCGAGGTCGAAGCCGATCCGGCAACCGTCCAGATGCCGGCCCATCGGCAGGCTGGTTTCCACGCTCGCGGGCAACGTTTCAAACGTCGCGGCCTCGACCGAAAACTCCCGGCCGAAAATCTTCACGCCCATGAAATCGCAGTCGAAGGCGCGCGCACCCGTCGGGCTGTAAATCCGGCCCAACGCCGTCGCGATCTCGTCGGCGCCCGCCACGAGCACGCGCGGTCCGCCCTTCATCCAGAGCAGAAATTTCAACAGCCGCTCCGCATACGTCAGCGTGAGCGCCGCCGCCGGATGGCCAGCCGCGAGGACGCGACTGTCGTGGCGGAACACGGAGCCGTCCTTTCGCACGAGCACGACGGCAAAGGGCCGCGCGCCGGGATCGGCGGCGACGACCGCGCGGTAGGCGCGCTGCCAGAGGGCACCCGGCAAAAATTCGGGATCGAGGACGGGACGGATTTTCGGCGCGACGGACAACATGAAAGGACGGACGCGCACGCTAGCTCACGCGCGGCGATTTAGGGAAGTGCTTTTCCCCGGCGGAGCGGACGAATGTTCAACGTTTGTGCGCCGACCACAGCGCCGCACCCACGATGCCGGCGTTGTTGAAAAATTCCGCCGGCACCAATTTCGCGCGCGGCTTGATGAATTTGAAAAACTTCGCGTGGTCCGCGCTCACGCCGCCGCCGATGATGATGAGTTCCGGCCAGAGGAGTTTTTCCAAAATCGCCACATACTCCTGCAGCCGGCCGCCCCACTCTTTCCAGGAAAGCTCTTTCTCCTCGAGCACCGAGGCGGCGATGAATTTCTCCGCCGACTTCCCGTTTTTGCCCCACGGAAAATGGCCCAGCTCCATCGGCGTGACGACCCCCTGATAGGCAAAACACGAGCCCACGCCCGTGCCGAGAGTGAGCAGGAGCGTCTTGCCCATGAACCCTTCACCGGCGCCGAAGTGCATCTCGGCGACACCGGCCGCCGCCGCATCGTTGATCATCGTGACGGGGCAGCCCGTCGCCTTTCCAAACAGCTTGGCACCGTCGCAGCCGATGAATTTTTTGTCCAAGTTCGCCGAGGTCCAAATCGTGGAGTCTTCGATGACGCCAGGAAAGCCGACGCCGATCGGGCCCTGCCATTTGAAGTGCGCCGCCATGGCCTTGACCGCACCGGCCATTTCGGGGGGCGTGAGCTTGTCCGGCGTGTCGATGCGGAAACGCTCCTCGACCAGCGTGCCGCCCGTGGTTTCCACAAGCGCGCCTTTGAGTGCCGAGCCGCCGATATCGATGCCGAGAGTTTTCATGGGTTGTTGGTTTTTAGAAATCAACGAGCGCGCGGCGCTGATCAATGGCCAAAACACACGGGCCGGCAAAATGGGCTCACGGCCCCATGCACCGCACGGAGAGCGCGTCTCACCGGTAAAACCGTCGACTGCCGCCGGATCCGATTGCGCACGGAGCAGGGCTGTAGGAGCCGAGTCCGTTCTCCGTTTGGATAAAAAAACGTGGTGGTATTGCGGTCGGCGGAAACACGTGACGACGCGTAGCGGGTTCAAACGCAGCATGCGCAGTCGGTTTACGAGTGAGGAAGCGGAAACAAAAAACCGTGGCATCGGGTGATGCCGCGGTGAGGCGGGCGCTCTGCGGACCGGTGGGAGCCGGCCGGCCGCGCCGGCTTGAAACGCAAGATCCTTAGAGGGCGCTTACGCCCTTTTAGAAGCGGAGCGTCGTCTGGAGGATCACCTTGGTCGGCGCGAGATAGCCGCCGCCGGTGTTAGCCGTGCCGACCTTCAACTGCTGATTGGCGACGTTCTCGACGTTAACTTGGAAATCAAGACGCTGACGGTTGTTCAGCCGATATTCGTAACCGGCGAGCGCGTTGAACATCACGTAGCTCTTGAAATACAGGTCGGGCCGGCCCGCCGCGTAAGCCCAGTTGCCTTGGCGGTAATAGCCGTAGACGCCGACGCGTGCGCCTTTCAGCGGGCCCTTCGTGAAGGCGTAGCGCGTGGAGTAATTCCAAGCCGCGCGGGCGCTGGGATTTTCGCTGATGACGGCACCGAGACGGGCTTCCGTGAGAGCATAGAGCGTGGGGTCGTTGGTCTTCGCTTTTAGCGCCGCGAGGGTCGCTTGGAAACGAGGCGCGAAGTCGGTGTTCACATTTTTGCGCATGGAATACTTGAAGGCGATCGTCCACTGGCGCGTGGGGTTCGCGATCAGCTCGAGTTCGGTGCCGCGGGCCTGGCGGGACTGGCTGTCGCCATTGACTGCGGAGGTGTAGCTGGTGCCGAGGAGGCGGTTAATTTCGTCAGCGATCAACTGGTTGTTGAGCACGTTGAGCGTCTCGTTGTTGGAGGTATTATTGTAGCGCGTAACGGTCGCGGTGATGCGGTCTTTCCACAGGTAAACGCTGGCGCCGTAATCGATGCCATCGCCCTCGCGGGGCTTGCGTGCGTCGCCGTTAAAATAAGGCGTGGTGCCGTTCTGCTGGAAATTCTCGGCGTAGTTGTAGAACACGCGGGCTTGGGGAATGGGCGAAAAGACCGCGCCGTAATTCCACGAGGTGTGATACTGGCCGATCTGCTCCGCCCAAATTTCTTCGCCGCTGCCGTTTTTGCGGAGCGTGGCAAAACCGGTGCCGGGGGTGCCGTTATTCGTGCCGGGGACCAGATCGACGGGAACTTGGCGTTGCTCGAAATCGTCGCGGCGGATGCCGACGGTCGAGGTGATCCGATCATTCCAATATTTGCCGAGCAGGAGGGCCGAAGCCGAATAGAAATAAGCGCGGGTTTTCTGGCCGCTGTTATTGGTCACTTCATAGAAGCGAGCCTCCGGGATATCGGTGCGGCGCACGGCTTCATCATTGCCATTCTTTAGGTAAAAACGGCGGCGGACGAGATTGTTGGTTTGGAGGGCGGACGTGCCGGTGAGGCCGGAGGCGGCGATCGTTTCTGGCGTGAGAAGCTCTTGCTCTTGAAAGAGGCGGAAGCGGTCGTCGCGCAAGCTGCCGCTGGCGATCAGGCGTTGTTTCGTGATGCGGAAATCCAAATCCTGAACGGCGGTCAGAAGGTAGGCTGCGGTGCGGTTATAGTAATGCGAGACCTGCCAGCGGTGATCGACATAGAGCTGGTCGAAATTGGGATTCGCCACGAGGGTGCCGCTTGGTCCTGGCAAGCTGGGATTCACGTCGCGGCGGATGCCATCGAGATTCGCCTGCATGTCGTAGCGGTCGGACAGCGTAAGATTATAGGTCGCCTGCAGCATGGTGTGTTCGAAGAGGCGGTGCTCGAACGCGAGGGTGAGCGATTTGCTGTCATGATCGCGCCGATCGGAAGGCCCGTTCCACTGCTGATGGCGGGGGATGATGGCTGAGGAAACGTTAACGGGATTGAGGGCCACGTTGGTCTGGCGAAAGGTTGCCGTGGTGGTGTTCGCGAGATTGTAAGCGCGGCCGTTAATGTAGGTCCAACGCTGGGTCGCGCCGGCGGCTTGGATCACGGTCGTGCCGAACGGCACGGTGGACGGGGTGGTCGTGCCGCTGCCGATGACATATCCGCTCGAAAAATTATCGGTGTAGAGCGCCTGCGGTGAAACGCGCTCCACGTTGTTATATTCACCCACGACGCTCAACCGGGTGTGCGGAGTGAAATCATACTGGAGCGCCGCGGCCGCGCCGGACCGGCGATCAAAGGCGGTGTCGTGCCAGTCGCGCTGATCGTTCGCCATCAGATTGACGCGCACGGCGGCTTTTGAGGTGAGGCGCTTGTTATAATCGATCGTGCCGCGCTGGGAGCCTTCGGAATCACCGCGCACATTGATCGTCGCAAAATCGCGCAGTTTGGCGCGCTTCGACACGATGTTCGAGACGCCGCCCGCTTTCGAATCGCCGAACACGTTGCCGCTGGGGCCGCGGTTAATCTCGATCGACTCGACGTTGAAGTTGTCGGACACGCCATACCAGATGACGCCATCGCGGCTCGACCAGGAAGCGCCGATGCCACGAAACGTGAGCGCATTGCCACCACCCGTGCCGGTGCCGGGCAGGCCGACGCCGGGGACATTGCTACCGCTCGGCTCCACGCCGATGCCGTAAAGGATCATCGCCTGCGCCGAATCGGTGACCGCGATGTCTTGCAAAAACTCCTGGTTCAAAATCGAAACCGACACGGGGAGGTTGCGCAGCAACTCGCCCGTGCGCGTGCCGGAGAGCGACGAGACGGACTGGTAACCAAGGTCTTTGTCGGTGCTCACTTCAAAAACGGAGAGCGTGACGGGAACTTCTTTGGCGGTGGCAGCCGCCGCGGGCGGAACGGCTCCGGGGGAGACTTGCGCGCGGGCCGCGCCGGACGAAACGAGCAACGCGAGCGCGAGGGCGCGCGGCAAAAAAGACAAGGTGGTAGTTTGCATGGTGGGGTGACTGAACGGACACGACCGCGGCGGGTTGCCACGGTGCGACCGACTGAGCGCCGCCCGCCGCCCCGCCGCAAACCCGACGGCGTTTTCCAGTTAAACGCCCGGCACGCTCCGCGCGGTCGCGCCGTCGCGCCACACACCTTCGATCAGGATCGTTTTCGGCCGGTGCGGAACGCCGTATTCGTGCTGGGTCAGTTGCGCGGCGACCAGCTCCAGCGCGGCCGCGCCCACCGCCTCCGCGCTCTGATCGACTCCGGCCACATCCCCCATGTCCGCCGACCAGTCGAGCAGGGCGAAGCCCGTTTCCTTCGCGCGGACCGTGCGGATGCCCCGCAGCCAGCCCAGCACCGGCGGATAGATCGTCACGACGGCGTCGGGCCGCTCCGCCCGAAACCAGGCGGTGAACTCGGCGCGGTTCCACTCGGGCCGGATGAGCATGGGCAGGGGCCTCGCCTCCCGGGGCAGTGTGTGCCGGTGGTGCAGGTAGGTCGCCGGCCACGCCTGCTCGACCCGCGCGCAGATCCCCTCGGTGAGGTAGATACCGCAGCGCCGGTAGCCGCGCGCGGTGAGCGCGTCGAGCACGAGCTGCATGGTGTGCGCCTGGTGGTTGCACACGCGGTGCAGCGCCGGGGCCGTAAGCGAGCGGCCGCACGCCACCGCCGCGAGCCGCTCCCAGTCGAGCGCGAGCTCGTCCCCCGGGTGCGTGGTCGGCGCGACCAGCACACCGCGGATGCCGCGCGTCTTCAGGATACCGCGCAGGCGCTCCATGGTGAGGTCGCCCGCGCCCACGAGGAAGCGCTCGAGCTTGTAGCCGAGCTGCGCGGCGCGGGCCGCCGCCCCGGCGTGAAACCGGCGCGCGGTCGGGCTCCCTTTCGCGCCGTAGTGCGCGTGGACGAAATCCAGATACGCCAGCACCACCGCGCCCGCGTGGCGGCGGCCGGCGCGCAGGCGACCCATCAGCTCGGCCACGTGCGGATCGGGTTGATAGCCCGCGCGCTTCGCCACGGCCTGCACGCGCCGCCGCGTCGCCGGGGTGATGCGCGGATCGTTGCGCAACGCGAGCGACACCGTGACGTGCGACACGTCCGCGAGCCGCGCCAGCTCGCGCAGCGTGGGCCGGGCGGGTTTGCGGGCGGGATCGGTCGGCACGGTCGGGAAGGCTCAGTCGCAGTGCCCCGCCCCGTCCGTGCCGTGCGCGTGGCCGTGGCTCAGTTCTTCGGCCGTCGCCGCGCGCGTGCTGATGATCTCGACGTCAAACGTGAGATCCACGCCCGCCAGCGGATGATTCGCATCGAGGAGGACGTCGTCGCCATCGATTCCCGCCACGGTCACGACGGGCGAAAACGGGTCGGTGTCGGTCTGAAATTGGTCGCCCACGTTCAACTCACCCTCGACCGGGAGCTGGGCGCGCTTGATGCGCTGCACCTGCTCGGGATCGCGTTCGCCGTAGGCTTTGGCCGCGAGCACCAGCACGCGCGTTTTCAGTCCGGCCACCGCGCCGCGCAACTGCTCGTCGAGTCCGTCGATGATCTGCCCCGCGCCTTCCAGATAGGTGACGGGCTTGGCTCCGACGGAGGTGTCCAGCACCTGGCCGGAGGGATCGCGGAGCGTGTAGTGAAAAGTGACGACGGAGCGCATGGGCGGACAAATTGGGGAGCCGCACCGCCGGCTCCGAGCAAAAATTGATCAGGCACCCTGCGGCTCGGTTGCCCCGCCCGCGCGCTCGATCCGCACCCGGCGCAGGCGTTCGCCCTGCACTTCCAGGACCGTGCAGCGGTAGTCGCCGATGACTACGGCTTCGTCCCGCCGGAGCTGGCCTTCGCCCCGGTGCCGCAGCAGCCACGCCCCCACCGTCTCGCGCGGCAGCCGCTCGATCGGCCAGCCGGTCTCGGCCTGGAGTTCGCGCATGGTCAGGCTCCCGCTCACCACGATGCCGTGCGCCGTGCGCTCGTAAATCGGGCCAAGGCCGATGTCCAATTCGTCGCGGATGTCGCCCACGATTTCCTCCAGCACATCTTCAAATGTCACGATGCCCACGAATTTTTGCTCCGCGTCACGCACGATGGCGAGGTGGCTGCGCGCCATGCGAAAGCGCTCGATCATGACGTGGATCGGCGTCTTCAAGTCGAACTGCAACGCCGGCCGCATCAGCGGGGCAAACGTCGCCTCGGGCCCGAGCGCCTGGAGCTGCCAGAGCCACTCGCGCACGAGCACCATGCCGCGCACATTATCCAGCGTGCCCTCACACACCGGGAAACGGCTGTGTCCGCCCGTCTGCGCGATACGGAGATTTTCCGGGATGGTTTTGTCCAGCCACAGCACCATCACCTGATCGCGCGGCAACATGATCTGCTGCGCGGTGGTGTCCCGCACGCGCAGCGATTGCACCATGAGCTTGTTCACCAGGGCGTCGCCGGGGTGCGAGTGCCGCGCGTGGCTGAAGACGTATTCCAGCTCCTCGCTGCCAAACGTGTGGTCGCCCTCGCCGGTCGGCCCGAGCCCGGCCCAGCGCAGGAAGCGGTTCGCCGTGCCGTTGAGCACCCAGATGAATGGAAAAAAAGCGTAGTAGAAAACCAAGAGCGGCGCGGCGACCCAAAGCGTGACGCCCTTGGCGCGCTGGATCGCGAGGGACTTCGGCGCGAGTTCGCCAAAAACTATGTGAAGAAACGTGATCACCCCGAACGCCGCGGCGAACGAGACCGACGAAACCGTGGCGGGATCGCTCACGCCGATACGCGCGAGCACGGGCTCGAGCCGATGCGCGATATAGGGCTCGCCGACCCAGCCCAGCCCGAGGCTCGCCAGCGTGATGCCGAGCTGCGTGGCAGAGAGCGCGGCATCGAGATGCTCGGTGGCCTTGAGGGCGAACTTCACGCGCCAGCCGCCGGTTTTGAGCAGCGGCCGCAGCTGGCTCGCGCGCACCTTGACCAGCGCAAACTCGGCCGCGACGAAGAACCCGTTGGCGATAACGAGCGCAAGAACCACGATGGTCTCGAAGGCGATGCCGAAAAACGTGCTCATAGAATGTCGCCACGTTAGGAACGGCGGAGGCGCGCGCCAGCGTTAGTTGCGGTAAATGGTCGGATGGGCGGGTGAGACCTGCACGGTATTCCGGTTTGAGCTCAAGATAGAGCGCGGGGTGAACGCAGGAAGCGCAGGGCGGCGGCGGGGAGGGAGGCGTAGTGCTGGGTGCGGGCGGAGAGGTTGAGGGAGCCGTCGCGCAGGAGTGCGCCGAGCAGGGCG
>JANXLP010000395.1 GCA_025355125.1 Opitutaceae bacterium
CCCGACAGCCTGCTAGCAGCCTGTCGGACTTAGGCCGTTCAAGGCGTTTGTAGCTCGATATTTGATCTTTTTGAAAAATATTTTAGCGAATATCGCACGGTGGATGCCTTAAAATTTCTAAGTCCGACAGCCTGCTAGGCCACTGCAACCCGCGACCCTAACTCCCCTCACACCCTGATCCTGTGATCGGCTACTCGGCGGTTGCCTCGCAGGCAACGGGTCAACGACGTTGTTCGGCGCCACCCTTCGTCGCACATTAATTTTATCCATGCGCCTCATCGACCTCTCGCAGCCGCTTTTTGACAACGCGCCGAATTGTCCGGTGCATCCGCCGGTGGCGTTTCGCCGCACGGCCGACCATCCGGCGGATGGCTGGCGCATGGAGGAGATCGCGATGGCGACGCACACGGGCAGCCACCTCGACGCGCCGCTGCACAAGATCGCGGGTGGGCGGAGTATTTCGGAGCTGCCGCTGGAGACGTTTGTCGGGCCGGCGCGGATCGCGGATTTGCGCGGGCTGGTGGCGGACGCGCCGATCACGGCGGAGTTGCTGGCGGCGAAATTGCCGGGGCTAGCGGCGGGCGAGATCGTGTTGCTGGCGACGGGCTGGGGCGAGCGGCGGGCGAAAACGGAGGAGTGGCTGCACCATTCGCCGTTTGTCGATCCGAGCGGCGCGCGCTGGCTGGTGGCGCGCGGGGTGCGCGGCGTGGGCATCGATCATTACTCCATTGGCGGCGGCGGAAAAGTGAACGAGGAGACACACACGATTTTGTTGGGGTCGGGCGTGTGGGTGGTGGAGGAGCTGAAATTCCCGGCGGAGGTTTTTGCGCTTTCGGCGCCGGTGAAGTTCTGGGCGTTGCCGCTGAACTGGCCGGGGTGCTCGGGGGCGATGTGCCGGCCGGTGATCGAGGTGGCGTGACACGGGGCGGAGTTGACGAAAAGCTCCGCCCCATCACGGTCGCGAGGCATGAAAATACCCCGCGTGTGTTCGCTCGTTTTGATCGTCGCGGCGGGGCTCGGGCCGGGGTCGGCGCGGCTCGTCGCACAGGACGTGACGGTGACGCCGTTGGAGTGGGTCGAGACGCACGACGCGCCCGACGAGCCGCCGGTTTTTAAGAAAAGACCGGTGGTGAAATTTCCGGCCGAGCTCGGGGCGACGCCGGACATCGGCTACGTGGTGCGGGAATTTAATCTGGACGAGCAGGGGCGGTTTTTGAACGGAGCGATCAGCAGCACGCAACCGCTCCTGCAGCGGACCGTGACGGAGGCTTATGGGAACTCGAAATTCAATCCCGGCCGGCGTAAAGGGCAGGCGGTTTTTACGAGCACGCGGGCGGCGGTGATTTTCAATCCGGCCAGCGCGGCGGAGAATATCCCGGAGGCGACGCCGCGGCTGTTGGAGGTCGCGGTCGTCAAGGTGAAATTGCCGAAGGGGACGAAGCTCGGTCCGGGCCAATCGACGCCGGACCGGGTGGTGTGGGTCGAGGTGACGGTCGATCTCGAAGGGCGGATCGCCGCGATCAAGGACGCGCCGCCGGAACTCGCGCAGCCGCTGGAGATCAGCGCGAAAAACTGGCGTTTCGCGCCGGCGCGGTGGGGTGGCGTGGCGGTGGCGGTGGCGGCGGAGGTGCGGGTGCCTTTCGTGGTGCATACGGTCGGCACCGATGGCAAGGGCTCGGGCCGGGTCGCGCAGCAGCCGCGGGTGAAGGTCCAGGGGGGCCCGGTTTACCCCTTCGCGATGCGCGCAAACGGGATGATCGGAGAAGTCCTGGTGGATTTTGTGGTGGATCGGGAGGGCCGGGTGCGAAACGCGTTTGTAGCGCGGTCGCTGAATCCCAGTTTTGACGACGCGGCGATCGACGCGGTGAAGCAGTGGATTTTCGAGCCGGGTCGGAACGAGGATAGGCCGGTCAACGTGCATATGCAGGTGCCGATCATCTTTAGTCTAGATGGTCATGGCAGCGGACCGCTGGAGGAACGGGGCAAGCGGGATCTGTCGAAGCTACCGGAAGCGTTCCGCTACGACACGCCGCCGAAGCCGGTGGGGACGGTGCGTCCCGTCTATCCGTATGCGTTGTTGCGCGACGAGAAGAAGGGCCGGGCGGCGGTGGCGGCGGTGATCGGGCCGGGCGGCCGGGCCGTGGAGGTGAGGGTCGTGGAGGCGACGGCGCCGGAATTCGGCCGGGCCCTCGCGGCGGCGTTGGAGTGCTTCGTGTATGAGCCGGCGCTCAAGGGCGGGCGACCTTCGGTGGCGTTGCAGCGTTTCGCGCATGAGTTCAGCCGGGATGAGCAGTGGGCATTGGTCGGCCAGGAAGACCTCTGGCTGCTGGAGCAGGAGCGGAAGAAACCGCAGACGATTTTTGCGCTCGGGGAGCTGGACGCGCCGTTGAAACCGCTCTCGCGGCGACCGCCGGTCTATCCGGTAACGGCGCCGAAGGAGCTGAACCGGGGCGAGGCGCTGATCGAGTTTCTGGTGGACGAGGAGGGCCGGGCGCGGCTGCCGCGTAGCGTGGCGGCGACGGACGAGGCGTTCGCCTACGCGGCGATCCAGGCGATCGCGAGCTGGCGGTTCGAGCCGCCGCAGCGGGGCGGGCGCGCGGTGGTCGCGCGGGCGCGGGTGCCGTTGGTGTTCGGTCCGGCGAATATGACGACCGGGGCTGCGCCGACGACGGCGGAAGGGGAAGCGGCGGCGAACGTTTTAAAATGATTACGTTAAAAGAGGCCAGGTTGCACCGGATCGAGCTGCGGGCGCGGATGCCGTTTCGCTACGGCATCGCGACGATGACGGAGCTGCCGCATGTCGTGCTGGCGCTGACATTCGACATCGACGGGCGCGCGGCGACGGGGATCGCGGCGGATCATCTGCCGCCGAAGTGGTTCACGAAAGATCCGACGCGGGCGCCGCTGGATGAGATCGACGATATGCTCGCGGTGATCCGCGCGGCGGTGAGCCATGCGCGCGGGGTGAGGGCGACGACGGTGTTTGGATTTTGGCGCGAGCTGTATGCGGCGCAGTCGGCGTGGGCGCAGGGCGCAGGCGCGGCGGGCGCGGGCGCGGCGGGCGCGGGCGGGGGCGCGGCGGGCGCGGGTGGAAAAGCGGTGCCGCCGTTGCTGGCGCATTTTGGGACGTCGCTCGTGGAGCGGGCGTTGGTCGATGCGTTTGGACGGGCGCACGGCGCGAGTCTGGTGACGGCGCTGCAGGAGAATCTTTTTGGCGTGGAGCTCGGCGCACTGCGGCCGGAACTCGCGGGCACGGCGCCGCGCGATTGGCTGCCCGCACAGCCGGCGGAAAAGGTGATCGCGCGGCACACGGTGGGGTTGAGCGATCCGCTGGAGGACGGCGATATCCCGGCCGATGAGCGCGTGAGCGATGGACTCCCGCAGGCGCTGGACGCGTGTATTCGTTTTTACGGGCTCCGGCATTTTAAGATAAAAATCAACGGCGAGGCGGCGCGGGATCGCGACCGGTTGACGCGCATGGCGGGAATTTTGGCGCACGAGTGCGCGGGCGCGGATTGGGCGTTTTCACTCGATGGGAACGAAAGTTTTAAGGAAGTCGGCGTGTTTGCGGATTACGCACGCGGGCTGATGGCGGCGCCGGAGCTGAAGGCGTTTTGGCCGCGGTTGTTGTTCATCGAGCAGCCGTGGCATCGCGATGTCGCGCTCTCGGCGGCGATCGGCGATCTGGCGAAGGCATGGCCGGGGCGGCCCCCGATCATCATCGACGAATCCGACGCGGAGCTGGGCAGTCTGCCGGCCGCGCTGGCGCTCGGCTACGCGGGGACGAGCCACAAAAATTGCAAAGGCGTTTTCAAGGGCGTGGCCAACGCGTGTCGGCTGGCGCAACGGCGGGCGGCGGGTGAAACGGGCATGTTGAGCGGCGAGGATTTGAGCAACGTGGGCCCGGTGGCGCTCTTGCAGGATCTCGCGGTGCAAGCGGCGCTCGGGGTGACGAGTGTGGAGCGCAACGGGCACCATTATTTCAAGGGGCTCTCGGCGTGGCCGGCGGCGGTGCAGGCGCACGTGTTGGCGAAGCATGGGGATGTTTATTGCGCGATGCGGGATGGGAGTGAGAACGAGGGCGCGGGTGTCCGGGGCTGGCCGCGGGTCAACGTGGTGGGCGGCGAGGTGCGGATCGGCTCGTTGACGCGTGGGGCGGGCTTGGGCGCGGAGCCGCCGCCGTTGGATGAGGTGGCGGTGGTGGAGCTGTGAAGTAAACTGCGGCTATGACGAGGTTTGGGGACGTGATGAATTGACGACGGGCGGCGGGGCGCTCACGTAAGTGGACCCCATGAATAATACCAAGTTGATCGGCGGATGGTTACGACCAGCGGGATTCGTCCTGCGGTTGCCGGTGTTGTTGCTCGCATTGCTAACCGGTTGTGAGACGCCGCCGGCGGCGCCGTATCGAGAAAAGACCGCCGAGGTTTTTGATCTGAAGGACGTCGATCAGGCGCCGGTGGCGACCTATCACCAGCGACCCCGTTATCCCGCGGCCATGCGGCGCGCTGGAGCTTCGGGTGGAGCGATGATCCGGTTTGTCGTCGATACGGAGGGGAAGGTGCGCGATGCGCGGGCGATCGAGGCGGCCCACCCCGACTTTGCCGCCGCCGCCGTGGAATCGGTGTCGGGTTGGAAGTTTAAACCCGGGATGAAAAACGGCCGGCCGGTGAATACGCGGATGCAGGCGCCGGTCGTGTTCACCCTGAACGTGGAGTCATGAAAACGCGTGGAGTTATTGGAGTTTGTGCGGCGCTGATAATGGCGGGGAACTTGTCGGCGGCGCAGGCGCCCGCGCCGCCTTTCGACAACTCGCTCGTCGATGGGCCGGTGTTGGTGAACTCGTGGGGGGCGCCGGTTTATCCGGCGGAGGCGTTGAAGGAGAAAGTCGGCGGGCGGACGGTGATTCGGCTCATCGTGGATGAGCGGGGTGCGATCACGGCGGCGCGGGTGCTCAAGGCCGACGATCCGCGACTGGGCGAGGCGGCGCTGGCGGCGGTGAAGACGTGGACGTTTTCCGCAGCGGTGGACAACGAGAAGAAAATCGTGAGCTGCGTGGATGTGGCGCTGAACTTCAACGCCGAGAAGGGGCAGAAGAACTGGCCTTCGAATTACATGACGACCATGGCCAACCATCCGCGGGCGGCGCCGGTTACTGGGGCTGAACCGAAAAGCACGCCTTCGGGGGAATATCCGGCGGTGCTTTCGGAGCGGAGGCTCGCGGGTGCGGTGACGTTTTCGTGTCGGGTGGATGCGGCGGGGCGGGCCAGCGCGCCGAGAATCCTGGGCACGTCGCACGCGGACTTCGTGTTGCCGGCGCTCGCGGCGTTGGCGAAATGGGAATTCAGGCCGGCGAAGCAGGGTGACCTGGTGATTGCGACGGAGCTGGTGGGTGAGGTTTCGTTCGATGCGATCGCGGGGAATCGGGCCGACGTGTTGGCGGCAAACGGCATCACCGCGCCGGATGGATCGGCCCCGTCGGCGTGGCCGCAACCCGTGGTCGTGGCCGATGCGGTGTGGCCGCATGATCTGTTGATCCAGGGCGGCGGAGGAGAGGCGGTCGTGGAGTTTACGGTGGGAATCACGGGGATCGTTTCCGGGCTCAAGGTGCGCTCGGCGACGCAGGCGGCGTTTGGGCAGGCGGCGTTGGCGGCCTTGGCGACGTGGCGGTTTCGTCCGGCGCTGAGTGACGGCCAGGCCGTCGCCGTGCCGCTCATCAAGCGGGTGGAATTCGTCGCGGTGCCGCAGGTGGCGGCGGTTGAAGCGGTCAAAGATCCTGAGGCGGAGTTGGTGCGGGCGGCGCGCGCGGGGAGTATCGGTGCGCCGAAGGGGCTCGATGAAAAACTGACGCCGATTTTCCGGGTGCCGCCGGTTTATCCCTCGACGTTGAAGGCGGCGGGTGGGCCGAAGGGCGAGGCGGTGATCGAGTTTGTGATCGCGCGCGATGGGCGGGCGCGATTGCCGCGGATCGTCTCCGCGACGCACGAGGAATTTGGCTGGGCGGCGGCGACGGCGGTGGCGCAGTGGGTGTTTAAAGCGCCGCTGCGCGGGGGTGAGGCGGTCGACGTGAAGGTGTCGATCCCAGTGAGTTTTTCGCCGCCGGAGAGTTGAGGGGGCCGCAAGGACGGGGGGGGCGTGCTTTCTGGGGCTTTCTGGGGCGGAACGGCCGCGCGGCGGAGCGCGCGGCGCACCTCGAGGTGAGGGCGGGAAGTTGTCCGGGCTTGCGCGGAGGGTGGGGCGCGTCCTGTTGTTGGCGCATGAAAGTCATGTTCACGAACAAGGAGTATGCGCGCATCCTTGAACTCGCCTATATGGGCCTGCGCGTGGCGAGCAGCGACAGCGAGGCACCGGATGTGTTGCCGGAACGCTATGCGGATGCGGCGCAGAAGCTTTTCGCGCTGGCGACGCCGCTCGGCTGCGGGGACCTCGTCGAGGAAGTGGCGGAGCAGGAATACCAGCCGTCGGAGAAATTGGAAACGGGACCGGTGCAGGAGAAACTGGAACGGTTTATGGAGGATGCGTTTTGGCGGGAGTTGGTGGAGCGGTTGGCGGAGCGCGACCTGCGGGCGGAACTGGGCTCGACGAAGCTCACCGACGAACTGACGGAGACTGAAGAGAAGCGCATGGAGGAAATTGAGGATAGCTATTGGCGGGAATTTGAAGCGAAAGGGACGGATTTTCTGGTGCTGCTCAAGGGCGGGCGGGGCTAAGGCGCGGATTTGGGCTGGGAAAGAAAGTATTTGGGAATCTGGAACTCAGGAAATTAAGAAACGGGATGGTGGAAGCGGACATGAGGACGCCGACGGAGCCGTAGGGAGGAAACCAGATTCTTGAGTTCTAGATTTTTCATCGTCGGGCTTCGCGCCGAGGGGGAGAATTATTGCAGTTACGGGTTTATCTTTTCTGGGCGGTCGGATTGGCTGCGGCCATGCAACCCACGCTGCTTGTGCTCGCCGCCGGAATGGGATCGCGTTACGGCGGACTGAAACAAATCGATCCGGTCGGCCCGACGGGTGAGACGGTGCTGGACTACGCGGTGTTCGACGCGGTGCGCGCGGGGTTCAAGCGCGTGGTGTTCGTGATCCGCGAGGAGTTCGCGGAGATTTTCAAAACGCAGGTGGCGGCGAAATACGCGGGACACATCGCGGTGGACTACGTTTACCAGTCGGTCGCGGCGCTGCCCGAGGGTTTCGCGGTGCCGGCGGGGCGCGAGAAACCGTGGGGCACGGGCCATGCGGTGTGGTGCGCGGGCGCGGTGCTCGGCGGGAATTTCGCGGTGATCAACGCGGATGATTTCTACGGCGCGGATTCGTTTGCGCAGCTGGGCGGATTTCTCGCCGCGCCGGTGACGGCGGGCTTCGATCCGATGTCGGGGCACCGTCCGCCGAAGGCGACGGCGGCGGAGTTCGCGATGGTGGGGTTCCGGCTGGACCGCACGCTGTCGGAGCACGGCGCGGTGTCGCGCGGCGTGTGCACGGTGAACTACGGTAAGCTCGCGGGCATCGTGGAGCAGACGGGGATTTTGCCGGTTGAGGTCGGGGCGGGCCGGAAATTTTCCGGCGAGGAAACCGTTTCGATGAATTGCTGGGGTTTTACGCCGGCGGTGTTGGCGGGGTTGGACGTGCAGTTCCGGGAGTTTCTGGCGGAGAAAGGCCAGGAGCCGAAGGCGGAGTTTTATCTGCCGGCGGCGGTTGCGGGCATGGTCGGCCGGGCCGAGGCGATGGTGCGGGTGCTGCCGACGGCGAGCACGTGGTTCGGCGTGACGTATCGCGAGGACAAGCCGCGCGTGCAGGCGGTGATCGCGGAGCTGGTCGCGAGCGGGGCGTATCCGGCGCGGTTGTTTTGAGCGGGGCGGGAAAAGGCGCAACGCGCGGTTGACGCGGCGCGCGGCCGGCGGCTCGCTTTCACCCCTATGGCAACTGCACCCAATTATCGCACCATGGCCGAGTATTACATCCGCGGCCTCTCCGAAGGCTTTGTTGATCCGGCTGAGGTGATCGCTTGGACCGATGGTGTGGTCGTCGAAGCGGCCAAGACTGAAGACTGGATGCTCGATATTTCCTCGGCCGGTCCCGAGGACCGCATGGGCGTGCTGCATCACCTCCACGCCGTGCACGGCGAGGTGGATGAGGCCGCGCTGGCGGCGTTGCTCGCGGCGAAAAAATAATCCCCGCGCGCAGTTTGGCGCTCTGAAGCGCGTCCCCATGAAATTTTCCCGTCCCGAAGCCGATGTGTTTGTGCCCAAGGGAGGCGACGCCGCGCAGGCGCTCGCGCGGACCACGCACCTGTGCGTGATCGCCCATCAGGACGACATCGAGATCAACGCCTATCCGGCGGTGGCCGAATGCATCGGGAGGGAAGACCGGTTTTTCACAGGAGTCGTGATGACGAACGGCGCGGGCTCGGCGCGCACGGGGAAATTTGCGCAGGTCACCGATGCGGAGATGCAGATGATCCGGCGCGACGAGCAGTGCACGGCGGCGGTGCTCGGCGAGTATAACCTCCAGCTCCAGCTCGCGCACCCGAGTGGCGACGTGAAAAAAGCCGGCCATGCGGGCGTGACGGCGGATCTCGCCGCCATTTTTGGCGCGTGCCGGCCCGAGGTGGTTTATCTCCACCAGCCGGCGGATAAGCACGACACGCACGTCGCTTGCTTCCTGCGCTGCATCGAGGCGCTGCGCGCGCTGCCGCGCGATCGGCGGCCGGCGCGGGTGCTGGGCGTCGAAGGTTGGCGCGATCTCGACTGGCTCGCGGACAACGAGAAGGTCGCGATGGATGCGAGTGCGAATCCCGAGCTAGCGGCGAAGCTGGTCGCGGTCTTCGAGTCGCAGATCGCGGGCGGCAAACGCTACGACCTCGCGGCGATGGGCCGGCGGTTGGCGAACGCCACGTTTTTCAATTCCCACGCAACGGATCAGACGAACGCGATTTCGCTGGCGATGGATCTCACGCCGCTCGTGCGGGACGACACGTTGAGCGTGCGGGAGTTTACGCTCGGGCATATCGAGCGGCTGCGCGCGGATGTGGCGGGGCGGCTGGAGAAGTTTGGCGGTTAAGCCGGAGCGGGCCGGGCGTCGGCGAACGACGCCGCGTGTTGCTACATGGACGAGTCATGGGGATGGACCGTATCTCGTGAGTTGTCCTCGGCGGGTGGGTGCGCTGGCGTGGAGTTAAACCCATTCCCTCATGACTCAGCCCAATCCGCTTTTCGATCTCACCGGGCGCACGGCGCTCATCACCGGTTCCAGTCAGGGCCTCGGCTTCGCGTTGGCGCGCGGACTGGGCGCGGCGGGCGCGACGCTGGTGCTCAACGGCCGCGATGAAACCAAACTCGCGGGCGCGGCCACGACGTTGCGGGCCGAGGGGTTTACCGTCGCGACCGCGGCTTTTGATGTGACGGATGGCAAGGCCATCGAGGTCGCGGTGGCGCGGGTGGAGGCGGAGGTCGCGCCGATTGATATTCTCGTGAACAACGCGGGCATCCACCGGCGCGCGCCGCTGGCGGAGATGACCGAGCTGCAGTGGCGCGAGGTGCTGGATACGAATCTCACGAGCGCGTTTCTCGTCACGCGGCAGGTGGCGCCGCGGATGATCGCGCGGAAGACGGGCAAGATCATCAACACCTGCTCGCTGATGAGCGAAGTGTGCCGGCCATCGACGGGCAACTACGCGGCGGCGAAGGGTGGTTTGAAAATGCTCACGCGCGCGATGGCGACGGAGTGGGCGCGGCACAATCTCCAGGTGAACGGCATCGGGCCGGGCTATTTCGCGACGGAACTGACGAAGCCACTGATGGAGAATCCCGAGTTCAACCAGTGGATCTGCGCACGCACGCCGGCGGGACGTTGGGGTCAGCCGGAGGAACTCGTCGGGGCGGCGGTGTTTCTGGCTTCCTCGGCGTCGAACTTTGTGAACGGGCAGGTTATCTATGTGGATGGCGGACTTTTGGCGGCGATCTGAGTGGTCGGCTAGCGGTCGCGCCCCAAGGTGGGGCGCGCAGAGGGTGCGCGACTATTTCAGGCGAAGCACGGCGGTCACGGGGTAGTGATCCGACGGGTAGCGGCCGGCGCGCGACGTGCGGTCGATGGTGGCGGCGGTCGCGATGAAATCGGCGGTGTGAAAAATGAAGTCGATGCGCGAGCCGGCGGTGCCGCCTTTGAAGGCGTGGAAGCTCAGCTCGTCGGGCACGCGCGTGGGATGCACGGCGCGGAAGGCGTCGATCCAGCGGATCGCCGCAGGTGCGGTGGGACGGGTAAGCACGGCGTAGGCAGGGTTGTCTTCGTTGATGTTGAGATCGCCGGTAAGGATCGCGGGCAGGCCGGCGGCGATGAGCGGGAGGCGGGCGGAGATGAGGCGGCTCGCCTCCTGGCGGGCGACGACGCCCTTGTGGTCGAAGTGGGTGTTGGCGTAGAGGAATTCGCGGCCGGTCGCGGTCTCGCGCAGGCGCACCCACGAGCAGATGCGCGTGATGGCGGCGTCCCAGGATTTGCTGCCGATCACTTCGGGCGTCTCCGAGAGCCAGAAATCGCCGTGGGCGACGGCAGTGAAGCGGGACTTGCGGTAGCCGATGGGCGACCACTCGCCTTTGCGTTTGCCGTCGTCGCGGGCCACGCCGACGAAGGCGTAGTCGGAGAGGCGCGTGGTGATCGCGTCGTGTTGGACGGCGATCACTTCCTGGAAGCCGACGAGATCGGGGCCGAAGGCGTTGACCGTATCGAAGAAAAGTTCGGTGCGCTGCGGCCAGGCGTCGGCGCCGTCGGCGGTGTTCGCATAACGGATGTTGAATGACATCACGCGGAGCGGTTCGGAAGGCGTGGCCGTTGCGGCGAAGACGGGGGCGGAGGCGAGCAGGCCGAGGAGAAGCGACAGGCGGAGCAACAAGGGGTTCATGGAGGGGTAGAAGCGTGATGAAGCGTGGTGATGGGCGCGGCAACGGCGGATGTTTCGCGTCGTGGGGAGCCTTGCGGTGACGGTTGGCACTCGTTTCGCTGTGCCGACCTCAGATCGCAACGTCTCTGCTTTCGATTATGAAAACACCTCTTCGCTTTTTTGTCCGGTTGATCGGCTGCGCTCTTTTCGTCGCGGGAGGCGGATCGACCTTCGGCGCAACGTCCGAGGCGACGAAGCCGCCGCTGTTTGCCGGGACGGGTGCGCACACGCGGGCGATTACCGGCGCGAAGCCAGAGACGCAGCGCTACTTCGACCAAGGCGTGGCGTTCATCACGAGTTTCAACCACGACGAGGGTCTGCGCGCGATGGAGTATGCGACGCAGCTCGATCCGGAGTGCGCGATGGCATGGTGGGGCGTAGCGCTCGCGTGCAGTCCACACATCAACAACACGGGTGTGTCGGCGGAGCGAGCGAAGCAGGCGCATGAGGCGCTGGCGCGCGCGGAGAAATTCGCGGCGCCCTGCACACCGGCGGAAAAAGCGTTAATCCACGCGATGGGCGTGCGGTTTTCCGTGGACGCGAAAGCGAAGCGCGGGCCGCTCGACGAAGCTTACAGAGTGGCGATGCGCGAGGTGTGGAAAGCGCATCC
>JANXLP010000406.1 GCA_025355125.1 Opitutaceae bacterium
CTCGTCGGCCTCGTGATGGGCATCTGGTTCCTCGCCGCCGCCCTCGGCAGCAAACTCGCCGGCGCCCTCGCCGGAGAATTCAAAAGCGACAACCCCGCCGAGCTTGCCGATTTCTTCCTGCACCAAGCCCTGATCGTCGGCGCCTGCACCCTCGCCCTCTTCGCCCTCGTCCCGTGGATGAAAAAACTCATGGGCGGCGTGCGGTAAAAGCGCACCCGCTCAGCAAATTTCGTCCGTCCCTCTTTCCCACATAAAACATGAGAGACCTCCTTTGGTCACTGGCCTTTCTCGGCCTGGGCTTCGTCCTCTGCTTCGCCATTTTTAATGGACTGAACAAAGGCGAACTCTCGGGCCGCAGCGGCCATCGCGTCCTGAGAAAAGAGAATCCCACCTCATTTTATCTGCGATTGAGCATCTACGTCGTCTTCGCCGTCTCATCCCTCTGCTTCGCGACGATCCTCTTCGTTGCGAGAATGAAGGACGTAGGCATTTTCTCGGCGCCGTCATAAAGTAGCCCCCCCCGTCATCTCAATTCGCTGGAATCTCGTCTCCGCCTCATGTCCTGGCTCTACCTCCTCATCGCCGCCGCCCTTGAAATCGTCTGGGCCACCGGCCTGAAATCCACCGATGGCTTCACCAAGCTCTGGCCGTCCGTCGGCGTCATCGTGACGATGGCCGCCAGCATGTTCCTCCTCGCCCTCGCCGCGCGCGGACTGCCCATCGGCACCGCCTACGCCGTGTGGACCGGCATCGGCGCCGTCGGCACCGCGATCCTGGGGATCGTCTTCTTCGGCGACAGCGCCGCCGCCCCGCGCCTCCTCTGCATCGGCCTCATCGTCGCCGGCGTCGCCGGCCTGAAATTCCTCGGCAAGTGACTCGACTCCGACACTTCCGCCTCCGGTCTTTCAACCTTCACCTTTCAACTTTCAACTCCGCGTCAAATGCCCACCCGCACCTGGTTTCCCACCCACATTTATTGCGAGCCGCTCCAGCCCACCGGCCTCGCCAAGTTCAACACCGAGCTCGCCGACGAATGCCGCAACCTCCGTGACTACGACAAAGCCGGCCGAAAGTGGTCCGAGAAAAATTATCCCGGCGGCTACACCAGCTACGCCTCGATGAACGAGCTCCACCGCTTCTCCAGCACGTTCGCCGCCCTCGAGAAAAAATTCCTGAAACACGCCCGCGCTTTCTCCAAGACCCTGGAGTTCGATCTCCGCGGTCGCACCGTCCGCATGACCGATTGCTGGGTGAACATCATGCCGCCCACCGCCGCGCATTCACTCCACCTGCACCCGCTCGCCTTCATCAGCGGCACCTACTATGTCGCCACGCCTTCCGGTTGCTCCGGACTGAAATTTGAGGACCCGCGCCTCGACCGTTTCATGGCCGCCCCGCCCCGCCTCCCCGACGCCAAAGCTGCCAATCGCATCCACGTCACCTACCCCGCCGAGGCCGGCAACGTCATCCTCTTTGAAAGCTGGCTCCGTCACGAAGTCGCCGCCAACCGCGTCGATGAAGAACGCATCAGCATCAGCTTTAATCTCAACTGGAGCTGACCGCATCCGGCAGCCGGCACGGCCCCGTCCGCTCCGAAAAGTAGGGCGGCGTCTCCGACCCGCCCTCCGCGCCCACGCCCTCCACGCCACGTCTCTCATTTCCGAACTTTCCGCCCGCGCCTCTCGCAAAATCCCCGGACCGCGCTTCGTTCCCGCATGATCGTAATCCGCCGCATGGTTGACCGGCACCAGTCCTTCACTGGCATTTTCCTGCCCGGTGAACCCGCCCGCATTTTCCCGACCACCGACTACGAGCACGGCCGCATCCTGCAAATCTACAAACAGGACCGCCCTCACGAAGGTATCATCAACGATTTCACCGACCTCGACGCCTTCGCCTCTTCTCCCGCACCCGCACCCACGCCAAAATCAGCGCCCGCGCCCGCCCGCGTCCCCGCACCCTCAGCCGCTTCGCCCGCCGCGCCCGCACCGCGCAAAAAAAGAAAACCCGCCGCAGCCTGAGCTACGGCGGGGTCATACCTAAAATTTCAGTTCCGGCTGCCGCTTACCAGCGACGATAGTCCGGAGCGACATAAACGATCTCACGATCACGCCCGTGACGATGCCGCGGCTGTTCGGCCGCCACGACGACTAGGGGCGCACGACGCCATTGCGGCGCCGCCGGCACAAATACCACCCGCGTCGGCTGCTGCACATAGACCACGCGCGGTTGCGCCGGCTGCACATAGACAATTTGCGTCGCCGGCTGCGCGCAGGGCTGCGCCTCGGGATAATAATAAGCCGTCGGCGCGGGCGTCGCGCACGCGACCGGCGCCGCTTGCACCACCGCGACCGGCCGGATCACCGGCTGCGCGTAAACCATTTGACGGGGCTGGTCCACCACCGCTCCAAGCAAAGCGCCAGCGGCCACCCCGATGAGGGCGCCCTCGCCCCAACGGTCGTTATTATGACCGCCGATAAATGCCCCGGCGATACCGCCGATCACCGCGCCGTTGGCGACGGCATTGGGCCGAAAAACTTGGGCGTGCGCCGAACTGATCCCGGCTGCCGCGAGCGAGAGCGTGAGAACTAATGTTTGGGTTTTCATTCACAGGTTAAGACGCCGCCCTCCGCGAAATGTTTAAAGGTTTCGCCCCGCCCTGCTAAATTTTTGGCGGAACATTCTCCGCATCGTAGCGCCGGCATCCTGCCGGCCCGTCCCAATCCCGGCCCAACCCCCCAGCCGTTTCCCTTCTTTCCGCTTCTCCCTTTCACACAACTTCCGGCTTCCGCGCTCCGCTCCTCCCGCCTACCTTCGTCCCCGTGTCCACGCCTCCCACCCAAGAAGAACCGCTGATCAAGCGCCGCAGCTTCCGCAATTTTTTCTCCTCGGTGCGTTACGCCATCGACGGTTTCTTCGCCGCACTGAAGCACGAACCCTCGTTCCGCGAAGACCTCATCTTCGCCATTCTGCTCGTCCCGCTCGCGATCATTTTGCCCATCAACGCCGTCTCCACCGCGCTGATGATTGCGTCGCTCATCCTCATCTTGATCGTCGAGCTGCTCAACTCCGCCATCGAGTGGGTCATCGATTATATCCGTCCCGAAATCCATCCTCTCGCCAAACGCATCAAAGACATGGCGAGCGCCGCCGTCTTCCTGAGCTATATCAACTGCATCGTCGTATGGGCGATCCTCCTCTGGCCAAGTAATGCCGTCTGGCACCGCATCGGCGACATGCTCACCGGTCGCTGAGCGCTCATGGCACTTTTCCTATTCATCCCGATGGCCGTCATTTCGTGGATCTATCGGCACGAACTAGGAATGCGCGCCCTCGGGATTTACTGGGGGCTTTGGGCTCTCGGGTTGATTGCGACCCTTCTGAGCGCAGTGCATCAGGGATTTTTTGTCGGCTTTGAGTGCCTGCTCACCGTCGCGATGCTGGTCCAGCTCGGCGTCAACCCGATCGTGCCTCGCTGGTAGCCCCGCCCTCACCGCAGCCGCGCAAAAAACCACGCCGCCAGCGCCGCCATCCCGATATTCGGCAGCCA
>JANXLP010000437.1 GCA_025355125.1 Opitutaceae bacterium
GGAGTCCACGAGGGCCTTGGCGATGGCGGCGGGGGTGGCCTGGTTGACGAAGAAATCGCGCGAGCCGGGCTTCGAGTCAGAGTCGAAGGTGAGGACCTTGATGCCGCGGGCCTTGGCCTTGCGGAGGACGGGAGCGATGGCGTCGGCGTCGTTGGGCGAGACGCAGATGGCGGCGAACTTTTGGGCGATCCACGACTCGATGAGCGCGCTCTGTTTGGAGACGTCGGCGGTTACGGGGCCGTCGTAGACGACCTCGACGCCGAGGTCCTTACCGGCGGCCTTGGCGCCGACTTCGACGGCGTTGAAGTAGTCGATACCGGTGAGCTTCGGCATGACGCCGATCTTGATGGGCGCCGCGAAGGCGGGCAGCGCGAGGAGGGCGAGGGCGAATAGGGTGGAGGCGAGGGTGCGTTTCATGGGGTGGGATAATTTGGAGGTGATAAAATAAATGGGGGAATCTGGAAATCAGGAACTCAGGACGTGGTGCATCGAGGTGAGCGGAGGATGTTAAGTGACCGGAAAGAGGAAGCGGGTTGGGGATCGTTCTTGAGTTCCTGATTTCCAGATTAATGTCCGCGGCGGCGGGCCCAGGCTTCGTTGGAGAGGGCGACGACGATGAGGAGCGTGCCGATTAGGATCGTCTGATCCTGTTGCGATACGCCGCGGAGTTCGAGGCCGTAACGGAGCAGGCCGAGGAGCAAGAGTCCGAGGAACGTGCCGGGGACCGAGCCGGCGCCGCCGGTAATGCGCGTGCCGCCGAGGACGACGACGGCGATCACCTCAAGCTCGAGCCCCTGCGCGGCGCCGGGGTGCGCGGTGGCAAAGCGGGACGTCCAGATAATCGCGGAGAGGCCGCACATGAGGCCGGAGAAACCGTAGATCGCGTAGGTGATGCGCGCGGCGCTGATGCCGGAGAAGCGGGCGGCGGAGGTGTTTTCGCCGAGCTGGCGCGTTTGGCGGCCGAGGAGGTGGCGGTGGAAGAGCGCGGTGCCGATCGCGACGATGCCGAGTAGAATGAGGAACGACCACGGCACTTGGATTTTTTCGGTGACTTGCCACGCGCCGAGGCCGCCCCAGTCGGTAAAAGCGTCGGGCCACGTGCTGATGGGTTGCGCGCCCGTGATCGCGTAAGTGAGGCCGCGGAAGAGGGCGAGGGTTGCGAGGGTGACGACGAGCGGCGGGAGGCGGAAGGCTTGGATCGCGAAGGCGTTGAAGAGGCCGCCGAGGGTGCCGACGGCGAGCGCGCCGGCGATGACAGCGGGCAACGGGAGGCCGGCAAGCTGGAGTTTACCGGCGGCGATGCCAGCGAGCGCGAGGAGCGAGCCGACGGAAAGATCGATGCCACCGGACGCGATGATGAACGTCATCGGCACGGCGGTCAGGCCGATCTCAACCCAGTGGCGTGAACGGTCAGCGAGGTTTTGAGGATCTAGGAAATTGGGTTGGCCGATGCCGAAGATGAGCGCGACGGCGAGGACCATCGCGGCGAGGAGCGTTTCGCGGCCGGGGAGTTTTTTAAGGGAAACGAGAAAACTCATTTGGCGCCCTCCGCGTGGGCGCGACGTTGCAGCCAGCCGTCGAGACCGGTGGCGCCGAGGATGAGCGCGCCGACGAAGACGCCCTGCCAGTAGCCGCTCACTTGGAGGAGAATCAGGGCGTTGTAGACCACCTGAATGAGGACCGCGCCGGCGACGACGCCGAGCGCCTTGCCGCGTCCGCCGGAGATCGCGCAACCGCCGATGACGGCGGCGGCGATCACGGAGAGTTCGAAGCCGCTGCCGGTGTTGGACTGAATTTTTCCGAAGTAGGCGCCCCACAAAACCGAGGCGAGGCCGACGAGGCCGCCGGAGATCGCGAAGGCCATGAGGCGGACGCGGGCGGGATCGATGCCGGCGAGGCGCGCGGCTTTTTCGGATCCGCCGACGGCGTAGAGGCGGCGGCCGGGGAGGGTTTTAGCGAGGAACCAAGCGTTGGCGAGGTGGACGGCGAGGGCGATCCAGATGACCTTGGGCATGCCCAAGAAGTTGCCCTCGGCGAGCGCGCGAAAGGCGGGCGAGAAACCGCCGACCTCGTAGCCGCCGGTGAACTTGATCATGACGCCGCGGAAAATGTAGATGCCGGCGAGGGTGACGACGATCGGGTGAATGCGGCCGCGGTAGGCGATGGTGGCGTTGAGCGCGCCGAGGGCGGCGCCGATCGCGACGCCGAGGCTGAGGGCGAGGAGCGGTGGCAGGCCGTGGGTGGCGGCGGTGCAGGCGAGTGCGCCGGTGAGGCCGAGCATCGAGCCGATGGAAATGTCGATACCGCCGGCGATGATGACCTGCGCCATGCCGGCGGCGGCGATGGAGACGAGGGCGGCGGCGGCGAGGACGTCGAAGAGATTGCCGCCGGAGGCGAAGGCGGAGCCTTTGATGATCGTGAGCGCGATGACGAGGACGGCGAGGGCGCCGAATGTGCCGAGTTCGCGGATCGCGTTGGAGAATTTGCCGGCGCGCGTGGCGGTGGCGGCGACGGGACGTTGCGCGACGGCGTCGGGCAGCGCGGCTTGGACGACGGCGGTTTCGGTGGCGGTGGCGCGGGTGAACTCGGCGCTGATGCGGCCTTCGCGGAAGACGAGCACGCGGTCGCCGAGCTGGAGGACCTCGGGCAGATCGGACGAGATCGCGAGGACGGCTTTGCCGCGGGCGGCGAGGGCGCGGAGTTGGTCGTGAATCTCGGCTTTCGCGCCGACGTCGACGCCGCGGGTGGGTTCGTCGACGATGAGCACGGCGGGCTCGGGCTCGAGCCAGCGACCGATGAGAAGCTTTTGCTGATTACCGCCGGAGAGCGTGGTGATGGGCTGGTCGATGTCGCGGTAGCGGGTGCTGAATTTCTTTGCGATGGCGTGGGTGCGCGTGCGCTCGGTGCCGAGGGAGAAAAAGCCGGCGAGGCTGAGGGTTCCGAGCCAGGGGGCGGTGATATTTTCGCGGCAGGAGTGCGTGGCGAAAATACCGTCGGTGCGGCGATCTTCGGGGACGAGGGCGAGGCCGGCGCGCAGTGAATGCGCGGGACTGGCGGGGGCGAAGGGTTTGCCTTGGAGAGTGATCGTGCCGGCGGAGGCGCGCAGGCCGACGAGGGCTTGGGCGAGTTCGGAACGACCGGCGCCGACGAGGCCGTAGAGCGCGACGATTTCGCCGGCGCGGAGTTGGAGGGAGACGTCGGAGAAGCGGCCGCAGGGATCGGTGACGTGGGCGACGTCGAGCACGACGGCGCCGGGTGCGACGGCGGCGGTGGGAGCGGTGGTGGAGGATTTTTCTCCGGGGCGGACTTCGCGGCCGACCATTTCGCGGACGATGCGGTCGCGGTCGTAGTCGGTGCGCGGGCCGAAGGAGGCGACTTTGCCGTCGCGGAGGACGCTGATGTGATCGGCGAGGCGGAGCACCTCGTCGAGGCGATGGCTGACGTAAACAATGGCGGTGCCGGCGACGCGGAGACGCTCGAGATGAACGAAGAGTTCCTCGGACTCGCGGACGGAGAGCGAGGCGGTGGGTTCGTCGAGGAAGAGGAGTTTTGAATGGTGGGCGACGCAGGCGGCGATCTCGGCCATCATGCGCTGGCCGAGACCGAGGCTGGCGGCGCGGGCTTCGACGGGGAGTTCAAGGGCGAGGGCGGAAAGGTCTTTGCGGGCGGAGGCGTGGACGCCTTCCCAGTTAATCCAGAAGGAGCGGCCGACGACGGCGCCCTCGGAGTGCATGAGATTTTCGGCGAGGGAAAGTTCAGGGAAGAACTCGGCTTCCTGGTGGACGGCGCGGATGCCGAGGGCGCGGGCGTGCTGCGGATCGCGCAGCGTGAGCGCGGCGCCGTTCCAAATCAGTTCACCGGAGTCGGCGGACTGGAGGCCGGTGCAGGTGCGGATGAGGGTGCTCTTGCCGGCGCCGTTTTCGCCGACGAGGGCGTGGATTTCACCGGCGCGGAAGGAGAGGGAAACACCGTTGAGCGCGCGGGCGCCGCCATAGCTTTTGGCGATGTCGCGGAGTTCGAGCAGCGGAGGGGGCATGCGGCGTAAAGGATCAGGAGGCGCGGTTGCGCAGAGTGCAGCAAATTAGGCAGGCGGAGGACAGTCCGAAGCCTTCGGTGCGGAGTCGCGTAGCGGGGTGAGATCGGGGTCGGTGCCGGCGGCTGCGCGGAAGTGTGGATCGAGCGCGATGGCGGCGTCCACCCGACGGCGGGCCTCGGGGAGATCACCGCGCAGGCAGGCGTAGCAGCCGAGGTTGAATTGAATCGTGGCTTCGCGCGGGTGGCGGAGTTCGGCTTCGCGGAGGATGCCCTCGGCCTCGCCGAGTGAGAAGGCGCGGCGGGTGGCGTAGGCGAAGGTGATCCACCAACCGGGATTGGCGGGCTGGCGCTGGACGAGCAGGCCGGCGGTGATGCGCAGGGCGGACCAGTTGGCCTGCTCTTGGAAGATGATCGTGCGGAGCGCGAGAACCTCGTCGCCGTCGAGTTGATCGGCGGGGAGTTGCGCGAGTTCGGCGGCGGCTTCTTCGACGAGACCGAGCTCAAGATAGCCGCGGGCGTGCGAGAGGAGCCAGCGGGGAGTCATGCGGCGGAGCCGAGTTGAGAGTTGAGGGTTGAAAGTTGAGGGAGCGGCGACCGGTGATGCGGCGGTCGGGCTTTCAATTTTTAGCTCTCAACTTTCAACTCCGGCTGCGGCTTAGGCGGATTTGAGCAGGCAGCAGTGCTTGTATTTTTTGCCGCTGCCGCAGGGGCAGGGGTCGTTGCGACCGACTTTGACGGCGGCGCGAACGGGCGCGGGGCCGGTGCGGACGGGGCGCGTGTAAATCCAACCGTCGGGTCGGAGGCGGAATTCGGCTTTTTCTTGGAGAACAAATTCCTGGTTACCGTCCACGTAGTAGGCGGAGAACTCGACGTAGGAGAGGTCGGGTTGGACGTTGGGCTCGTGACTATGGATCTCGAGACGGGTCCAGCCGATGGCGGGCTCGTCGGGGAGCTCGACGTAGGCTTCGCTGGCCGTGCCGGCGTAGGAACGGTGGAGATAAGGATAGGCGCGGGCGACGTGCGCGGTGAAACGGGAGCGCATGAGCTCCTCGGCGGTGGCGGCGGGGCGCTGACCGGCGATGATGGGTTCGCAGCACAGATCGAAGAGTTTGCCGCTACCACAGGGGCAGGGTTGACCGCGTTGCGGGATCGGGAGGGCGGCGGGGAGGTTGGACATCGCACCAGTCGTAGCCGGTCCGGGACAGGCGATGCGAGCTTGAAGCGGGGCGTCCCGTTCATGCGGCGCGGGCCTGATCGCGGGGCCTCCGGGTGGCGGGCGGCGCGAAGTCGGGCGCGAGTTGCGGGCACAAGTTGGGCATGAGGAAATCATGCTGGGGCGCGTAGGTGGTTTCGGGGCGCGCGGGCGCTTGGGGCGCGGGCGTGGTCTTGAAGCCGAGGATCGGGAGACGCGCGTGGCGCGTGTTCATGGGCTGGGTCGTTTGCATCGGATGTGGCGTGTTTTTGGTGTTTAGGAAAACCCGCCCGGGGCCGCACCGATGGAGGCCAATAAAAAGCCCCTCCGGTGAAGCACCGGAGGGGCGAAAGTCGTTTCGACGAATCAGGCCCCTCGCAGTGCGCGACTAACGGATACGGATACGACGGAGGCGACGACCACGGAGGCGTGGGCGAGGCGGATGGCTTTAAGCGTCGTGCCGAGGCGATTCATTGACGGATGAAAAAAGCCAGAAGGGCGCGGCGGGTGTCAAGTCTGCGGCTCGGGCGTGAAGGGAGTCTGCGACGTTGATGGGAGAGGGGCGGTAGTGCGGGAGTTTCGGGCGGCGCGGTGACGCCGGCGGAGATTTTTAAACCCACGAGCAGGATGCCCGTGCCACTTTCGGAAAGCTGACACCTCATCGTAGCGGAGCGCCGCTTGACAGCGACAGAGTGGCACGGCTATTGCGCTCATCCCGTATGGACGCTGCTCTCGACCAACCGGTGCTCGTTTTAAATCGCCTGTGGCAGGCAGTGAATGTCATCGGCGCACGACGAGCTTTTGCGCTCCTGGCCCGCGGACACGCGCACGTGGTGCATCACCACGACGACGACTTCCGGATGTTCTCGATGATGGATTGGATCGATTTCTCGGCAAACAACCCGCCCGTCGCGGCAATTGAAACGGTGAACACGCCGAGCCGCGCGATCCGTCTGCCGCGCGTGATTCTGCTGACGTTTTTCGACAAACTACCGTGCAAGGAGCTGAAGCTGACGCGCGGCAACGTCTTCGACCGCGACAAGAACACGTGTCAGTATTGCTCGCGGGTGCTGCCGCGCGAACAGCTCAATCTCGATCACGTGATCCCGCGCGACGCCGGCGGGAAGACGACCTGGGAGAACATCGTGTGCTCGTGCATCAAATGTAATTCGCGGAAGTCGAATCGCCTGCCGCACGACGCGCACATGCGTCTCATCCGGAAACCCGTGCGGCCAAAATGGCGGCCGGTCATCTCACTCGTGCTCGGTAACCAGAAACAGCACGAGGCGTGGAAGGACTTCCTCGACGTCGCCTACTGGAACGTCGAGTTGGAGGACTGAGGCGGAAGCTGAAGGGGCGGAGAGCTGCGAGTTGAGAACTGAGTGATCGAGCCTCGGAGCGCGGGCAGGAGACTCGTTGGAAACCTGCTAGGATTTCTCAGGCGGCGGGTTGGATTTCTGGCGGACGATCAGCGCGAGGGTGGCGGCGAGGATGAGATTTACGGCGGCGAGCGCGAGGCGGCCGGGCAGGGGGATTTTTGTCGTCGGGACGAAGATGAACACGAGGGCGGAGAGCACGAGGAGCGCGCAGGTGAGGTAGATCGTCGAACGCTGGCGGGGCGTGGGGGTGAAGACGGAGGAAGTTTCCGAGGGCGGAGGAGATTGGGGTTCGGCGGGAGTGGGCATGGGAGAGTTTTGTCGAATGCGAAGGGCGGTGGGCGA
>JANXLP010000603.1 GCA_025355125.1 Opitutaceae bacterium
AGCAGCAGCACGTCGATGTCGCCGGCCGCTTCCACCGCGCGGCCGCTGGTCGCCATCACGTTTCGGCGGATGAGCCGGTCGATGCCGCTGATCCCGATGGCGCTGAGCAGGCCGCCGATGGTCGTGGGAATCAGGCAGACCAGCAGGGCGATCAGCACCGGCACGGAGAACACCGTGGCGGAATAGATGCCAAAGGGCTTCAGCGTGAAGCACACCAGCAGGAAGACGAGGGTGAGCGCGGAGAGCAGGATGGTGAGGGCGATCTCGTTCGGGGTTTTCTGCCGCTTCGCGCCCTCGACCATCGCAATCATGCGGTCGAGGAAGGTGTTGCCCTTCTCGGAGGTCACCCGGATCACGATGCGGTCGCTGATGACCTTCGTGCCGCCGGTGACAGCGCTGCTGTCGCCACCGCTCTCGCGGACGACGGGGGCGGATTCGCCGGTGATGGCGGACTCGTCCACGGAGGCGATGCCTTCGATGACATCGCCATCGGCGGGGATGACGTCGTTGGTCTCGCACACGACGAGGTCGCCTTTCTTGAGATCGGTGGCGGCGGTTTTTTCTTCGCGGGTGCCGTTGAGGCGGCGGGCGAAGGTTTGGGTGCGGGCGCGCTTGAGGGTGTCGGCCTGAGCCTTGCCTCGGCCCTCGGCGACGGACTCGGCGAAGTTGGCAAAGAGGACGGTGAACAGGAGCCAGAGCGCGACCTGGAGAACGTAGCTGAATGGCTCGGTGGAGGTGAAGAGCTGTTGAAAGGTGAGCGCGGCACCGATGAGGGTGACGAACATGACCGGGTTCTTCAGCTGGGCGCGCGGGTTGAGTTTCTTGAAGGAATCAACGACGGCCTGGCGAAGGATGGCGCGGTCGAAAAGGGAAACGGCTTTGGTGGACATGGCGGAAAAGTTGAGAGTTGAGGGCTGAGAGTTGAGAGCCGGAGGGCGAGGGCGTGAACGGCGGCGGCGAGGGCGAGGGCGGTGGCGTGGAGGGCGGGTCGGAGACCGCGCCCTACTTTTTTAGAACAAGGTGCCGGAGCCCATGAGGAAGTGTTCGACGACGGGGCCCATCGCGAGGGCGGGGAGGAAGGTGAGGGCACCGACGAGGATGACGGTGCCGACGAGGAGGACGACGAAGGTGAGGCCCTCGACCTTGAAGGTGCCGGCGCTGGCGGGGACGAGTTTTTTGGAGGCGAGATTGCCGGCGAGGGCGAGGATAGGGACGATCATGAGGAAGCGGCCGATGAGCATGGCGAAGCCGAGGGTGGTGTTGTAGTGCGGGTCGCCGCTGGAGGGATTCGCGGTGAGGCCGGCGAAGGCGGAGCCGTTGTTGCCGACGGCGGAGCTGAAGGCGTAGAGAATTTCCGAGAAGCCGTGGGGGCCGGCGTTGTTGAGGCCGGCCTGGCCCCAGGCGGTGACGCTGGCCCACGCGGTGAAGATGAGGGTGGCGGAGGACGTGACGATGAGGACGAGCATGACGAGTTTCACGTCGTAGGCCTGGATTTTTTTGCCGAGATATTCCGGGGTGCGGCCGACCATTAGGCCGGCGATGAAGACGGCGAGGACGACGAAGATGAGCATCCCGTAAAGGCCGGCGCCGACGCCGCCGAAGATGACTTCGCCAATCTGCATATTAAAGAGGAAAACAAGGCCGCCAATGGGCGTGAAGGAGTCGTGCATCGCGTTGACGGCGCCGCAGGAGGCGTCGGTCGTGATGGTGGCGAAGAGGGCGGAGTTGAAGATGCCGAAGCGGACTTCCTTGCCCTCCATGTTGCCGTCGGCGGTGGCGACCCCGAGTTTGTGGTGGATGGGATTGCCGGAGGCCTCGGCCTGCCAGCAGACGAGGGCGCCGGCGATGAAGAGGGCGAACATGGCGCCCCAGACGGCCCAGCCGTGGCGCTGGTTTTTCAGGGTGCGGCCGAGCCAGTAAGTGAGCGCGCTCGGGATCGCGAAGATCGAGAGCATCTGGAGGAAGTTGGAGAGGGGCGTGGGATTTTCGAAGGGGTGCGCGGCGTTGGCGTTGACGAAGCCGCCGCCGTTGGTGCCGAGCATTTTTATCGCGACCTGCGAGGCCATCGGGCCCTGCGCGATGGTCTGGGTGTCCACGGATTGATCGACCATGACGGGCGTCTTGCCGTCGGCGGCGAGGACGGGCTGGCCGGCGGCATCGAGCTTGGCGACCTGGATGGTGTAGGGCTCGTAGGTCTTGGCGGCGGTGTAGGGTTTGAAGTTTTGAATCATGCCCTGCGAGACGAGGAAGAGCGCGAAGACGAGGCAGAGGGGCGCGAGCACGTAGTAAGTGACGCGGACGGTGTCGGCCCAGAAGTTGCCGATGGTCTGGGCGCTCTGGCGGGCGATGCCGCGCACGAGGGCGGCGGCGATGGCGATGCCGGCGGCGGCGGAGGTGAAGTTGTGAATCGTGAGGCCGACCATCTGGGAGAAATACGAGAGGGTCGATTCGCCGCCGTAGCTCTGCCAGTTGGTGTTGGTGGCGAAGCTGGCGGCGGTGTTGAACGCGAGGGCGGGCGAGAGGCCGGCGAAGTTTTGCGGGTTGAGCGGGAGGAGGTGTTGGTAGCGGAGGATGACGTAGGTGAAGACGAGGCCGACGAGGCTGAACGCGAGGACGGCGAAGGTGTAGCCGAGCCACGATTGCTCGCGGGCGGGGTCGATGCCGCAGACGCGGTAGGTGAGGCGCTCGACGGGGCCGACGACGCAGTCGAG
>JANXLP010000662.1 GCA_025355125.1 Opitutaceae bacterium
CCTTCACGTAGCGGCACTTCGCGAGGAAACGCGGCAGGTGCAGCAGACCCGTCGCCGCGTGCGGCACGTAAGGCGACGGCAGGCTGGTGAGGATTTCTCCCGATGAGCCGGGAATCGCTTTCGACAACATGCCCGCTACGAAACGCACTCCGCCCGCCCGCGCCAGCAAAAGCGCGGGCTTGCCGCCTTCCCCTCGCCTCCCTGACATCACCCTTCACCATGGACAAAGCCGCGCTGCGCCGGGCGATCCTCGCCCAACTCGAGGCCGAACTCGCCACCCTCACCGCCGCCGCGCACGATGCGCACGCCGAGGCGACCGACGAGGAGAACCGCGCCGAGGATAAATACGACATGCGCAGCCAGTCCGCCGCCTACCTCGCCGCTGGCCAGGCCAAGCTCGCCACCGAACTCGGCGAAGCCATCGGCGCCTACCAGACGCTCGCCCTGCCCGCCTTCGGCCCCGCCGACGCCCTCGCCATCGGCGCGCTCGTGACCCTCGAAGCGCGCGGCCAGCACTCCCTTTACTTTCTCGGCCCTCAGCGCGGTGGCCTCGAACTCATCGTCGATGGCCAGACCGTGTTGATCGTGACCGCCGCTTCTCCGCTCGGCCGGCAACTGCTGGGCCGGCACTTGGGCGAGAGCGTGATGTTGCCCGGCCGCAGCGGCCCGGCGCTGCAGACGATCAGCACTGTGGCCTGAGCCACCGCCCGTAATTAGCGGGGCGCTCCGCCTCCTCGCACTTTGCGAATGCGCCTCCAGGCCGCATTGCAAAATGCGCTGCGCCGCGTGGGCCGCGTCAGCGGTGATTTATTTTAAAGCACTGTGGGGCTTTATTCTTATGAAAAATTAGCACGCGTGGCACCGGGGCTGCGTTGGTGGCAGGGCAACTCACTTCAACCTGTCGCCCACCAGCCAATCCACCTACCCGCCATGCTCGAAATCATCGCCATCATCTTAGTCCTCATGTGGCTCCTGGGGATGATCTCCTCCTACACCATCGGAGGCTACATCCACCTCCTCCTCGTCGTCGCTCTGGTGACGGTGATCATCCGCGTCGTGCGCGGCCGCGACCCGTTGAAGTGATTTTTCCGCGCCCCTCCGCGCCCCTTTTCCCGCTCACAACCACCACCCAAACCATCCTCACCATGTCAAAGATCCCTTCTGTCGCCATCCTCGTCGTCGGCATCATCCTTCTCGTTTACGGGCTCAACGCCTCTGACTCCGCCGCGTCCGCCGTCAGCAACGCCGTCACCGGCTCACCCACCGACAAGAGCATCGGCTCATCGTGCTCGGCGTGGTCGGCGTGATCACCGGCGGTGTCGGTCTCGTCTTCCGCCGCACGCCCTAAGCGCCGCGTCACCGCCTCCTTTCGTCCGCAACCACCATCCTCAATCCCCTCACACTATGTCTAAAAAATCCTCCGCCACCCTCAGCGATTCCGCTGATTCCACCGTCGAAGAACTCAAGGTCCTCCTCGCCGAAGCCGAGCACGCGCTCAGCAACGTCGGCGACGCCGCCACCGACGAAGTCCAAGCTCTCCGCGAACGCCTCCGCAGCGTCCTCGCCGACGGCCAGGCGACGTTGAAGAACGTCACCGCCGACGCCCGCCGCCAAGCCGCCCACGCGGACGAGGTCATCCGCGAAAATCCCTATCAAGCCATCGGCATCGCCGCTGGCGTGGGCCTGCTCGCGGGTTACCTGATCTCGCGCAGCTGCAGCAACCGCAGCTGATCCGCGCGCCCCTTCAAAGTAGGGCGGACTGAAGTCCGCCTTACTTTTATTTCTGTCCGCCTCCACCCGCTTCCACTTCCCCATGCACGCCGCCTCTCCCGCTTCCCCGCTCGCCGCACTCGGCCCCACCCCGCGCATCGTCCTCGAGGGCTTTGCACATCGCGGCCAGCTCGCCTCGCTTGAGCTGGCTGAGGCGCGCAATCACGCGACGCTCACGACCGTCCTCGCCGTGCTCGCCGCCGCCCTCACCCTGCTCGCGGGTTTTGCCGGCACCTTCACCCTCGCCGCCCTCGTGTGGCAGCGCGAGGACCGCGGCCTCATCCTCGGCCTCGTCACTCTGGCCTACATCCTCGGCGCCGCCGCGCTGGGCTGGCTCGCCGCCAACCGCCTCAAGACGTGGCGCCCGCTCGCCGAGACCCGCCAACAACTCGGCGAAGACTATTCCTGCCTGCGGCAATTCCTCCCCACGGCCACCCCATGAATTCGCCCCCACATTTTCCGCCCACCCTCGCCGAGCGCCGCGCGCGCCTCGCCCTCGTCTGCCAACTCGACCGCCTGCGTCTCCGCCTCGCCCTGCGCCCCACCGCACATCGGCCCGAAATCACCCTCGGCGGCGTGCCCGTCTCCGCGCTGACGCAGGCTCTTTCCTTCGCCCAATTTCTCCCCGGCAAACTCGGCCGCTTCGCCCGCAGCGCGGCGCTCGGGGCCGATCTTTTTCGCGCCGTCAATCCCTTCACCCGCTGAGGCGCTCATCCTCGCTCCGCGTCATGCGCATCCGTTTCAGTTTCGACATCGCTTACGAATTTCCCGTCGCGACACCCGTCGTGCTCATGCTCCACCTGCGGCCCGAACTCGCACCGCGCCTACTCACACCAGAGCAACTCCTCGTGTCGCCCGATGTGCCGGTCGGAGATTTTCGCGATGGCTTCGGTAATCGCTGCACGCGCCTCACCGCGCCCGCCGGATGTCTCGAACTTCGCTGCACCGCCACCATCCGCGATTCCGGTCACCCGGCGCCGATCTCGACCGAGGCCGAGGAACTGCCCGTCTCCACGCTGCCCGCCGCAGTGCTCCCGTTTCTGCTCCCGAGCCGCTACTGCGACGTCGATCTGCTCGGCGAGCTCGCGTGGTCGCAGTTCAACACCACTCCGCCCGGCTGGTCCCGCGTCCAGGCCGTGTGTGATTGGGTGCATCACCACCTGCGCTTCGACTACCAACAGGCCCGCTCGACGCGCACCGCCTACCAGGCCCACGCCGAAAAGACCGGCGTGTGCCGCGATTTCACGCACCTCGCCATCACGCTCTGCCGCTGCCTCAACATCCCCGCGCGCTACGCCACCGGCTACCTCGGCGACATCGGCGTGCCGCCTGATCCCGCGCCCATGGATTTCAGTGCGTGGATGGAAGTCTATCTCGGCGGTCGCTGGCACACCTTCGATGTCCGCCACAACGCCCGCCGCATCGGCCACCTCGTGATGGCCCGCGGTCGCGACGCCGCCGATGTCGCCTTCACCACCAGTTTCGGCCCGCACACGCTGAGCCGTTTCAACGTCATCACCGAAGAAGTGTCGACCCTCGGCGACGTCGCCACGTAAGCGGGGGATCGCGTTGGGGTCAACGCGCTCCCTCGCTCCTATCCCAGCCGCCGCGCCAGCTCGGGCCAGATTTCTCCGCCCGCTTTTTCCCAGCCCCGTTGCCAACGCGCCCGCTTGAACGCCGCATCCGAGTTCACCGCGTCATCCGCCATCTGATGCACGAGGCCGATCACAAGAGTCGCCGGTTCGACCTGCTCCTGCGCGGGCCACGCCTGCAATTCCTTGAGCGCATCGGACCACGCGCAGCGTTGGCAATGCCCCAGCGCGCGGGCCAGCCACGCATTCGGCGCCGTGCTGTCATGCGCGCGCGTGAGCAGTCGCCGCACCCGGCGCCGCAGCTCAT
This sequence comes from Opitutaceae bacterium, assembly GCA_025355125.1. Lineage (GTDB taxonomy): Bacteria > Verrucomicrobiota > Verrucomicrobiia > Opitutales > Opitutaceae > Tous-C4FEB. The sequence goes on from JANXLP010000662.1 coordinate 3,670, forward strand.
CGGGCACGAGCGGCTTGGCCTGAAAATCCCACACGCCGAGCTTAAGCGCGGCGCATGCCACCGCACCATCCGCGTGCGCGCTTGCCAACAGAATCGGCGGACGCCTCGCCGGGTCGAGCCCCGCAATCAGCTCGAGGCCGTTGAGCTCCGGCATCGCGTAGTCGATCACCAGCACATCGTAGCGTTCGCCCCGGGTCGTCAGTCGCTCGAGCGCTGCCCGCGAGGAGCCTTCTCCGGTCGCCAGAAACCCGTCCGAGCGCAGGGCCATCACACAACCCAGCCGGACCGAGGTCTCGTCGTCCACGACGAGCACACGCGGAGCGTCCGCCGGGAGTGAAAATCCGGGATTGGAAGACGACGGGGTGGTTGCCGGGGCTGATTCAGCCCCCGCTGGCGGGGAGAGCAACGGGTTGACCAAGGACATGAAGCGAAGACGACGTTACACTACGCAGATCGAGATAAAAATCCACTTGGTCATCGCCGGCCCAGACACCCACGCGCCCGTTTTGTGCGACGGCAATTTCCCGGCAGATAGTGAGGCCCAGGCCCGTTCCTTCCGCACCCTCGCCCACGCGACGATAGAAGGGATCGAACACGCGCGCCTGCTCCGCCTCGGAAAGCGGCCGCTGCGTGCGGTTGCGCACACTCAGGCGCACGAAACCATCCGCGCGCAACTCCGCGCGCAGCGTAATCGGCTGACCGGGCGTGCCGTATTTCGCGGCGTTGGAAAGAAAGTTGCCCAGCACGCGCACGGTGTGGACTTCGTCCGCGTGGACCTGCGGCATATCGGCGGCGATCGGCTCAGTGGTCAGCGGCAAGCCGCAGCGGCGCACATAGTCGCCGTGCATCCCATCAGCATGCGCCAGCAACTCCGCCGGCGCCATGGGGACGGGTTTCATGACGACCCGGCCGCTTTCGAAACGCGCGAGCTCGAGCAACGCCTGCAGGACTACAAGGAGCCGTTCGCAATCGTCGCGGCCCGCCGCCACCAGCTCGCGCTGGTCGGGCGTGAGCGCGCCGATTTTTTCCTCGAGCAGCAGGTGCAACGTCATGCGGATGCTCGTGACCGGCGTCTTCACCTCGTGGCCGAGCGTGGCGATCGCCTTGGTCTTCGCCTGGTCGAATTGCCGCAGCTTGGTCACATCCATCAACAACACCGCCCAGCCGGCCGTCGTGCCCGGCGTAGCGGCCATGCGGAAAACCTGCGGCAGATACGTGGGTGTCGGACCCGCCGGCGCATCGGGCAGCGGGATTTCCACCGCGCGTTGCAGATCGTCGCCCACGAGTTCGCAGCCCAGCGCCGCCGCCTGGTCGATGCACTTGCGCACCGCACTGGGCAGCTGGCCCGTGATGTTGAGCGCCTGGGAAAGCGCGACCGCGCGCGGATTCTCCAGCCGCACCTTAAAGTCCTCATCCACGATGTAGACAGGATAGGGCAGCGCCTCGAGGATGGCGCGGCTCACGCGGTTGGCCTCGACGACGCGTTGGTCGCTTTCCGCGAGATACGCGCGCAGCTCGCCGGCCATCCGGTTGAATGCAGTCGCGATTTGCGCGAGCTCCTCACCGCCCTCGATCGGCGCGAGCGCATCGAACTGCCGCGCGCGCACCTGCTGGATCGAGTCGCGCAGCCGCCGCAGCGGTTGGAAGACGCCCTGCGTCAGCCGCACCGACGTGTAGATATAAATAAGTAGGGAAAACGCAGCGATCCCCAGCGCCGCCCAGACAAACATCCGGCCGCGTTCCACGGCGGCGTCGCGTCGCGCGAAGATCGCCCGCTCGTTCAGCTCGACGATCTTCTGCGCCAGCTCGGCGATGTCCTCGGTGCCCCGGGCGAGCGCGTCGATCAGCAGGGTAAAACGCTCGTTCTCTTTGGGCGAAAGCAGGAACATCTGCCGGTAATTCGTGAAATAATCGTTGATCAGCGTCTGCATGCGATCGACTTCGACCACTTCGCCGGGCTCGGAGCTGCTGCGGCGAATCGCATCGAGGCGCTCGTTGATGATCGCACTCTCAACGTCGAAGTTACCCTGGCCGGAGGGGATCCTCGCGATGGTGCGGACCGAGAGATAACGGGCGTTGATGCGCGTCATCGACGAGCGCAGATCACGCACCGCACGGATGGTGTCGTAGTTGTCCGCGATGATTTTTTCGAGATCTGTGGTCAGTCCGCGCGTCACCCACACGCAGTAGCCACTCATCACGAGCAACAGCAGGAGCGTAATCGTCAGCCCGCTGATAAAGCTCCAGCGTTTCATGGCGTGTCTCCGGCGGCCGGTTCGGCGGACCAGCGTTTCCGCTTACGGTAAAGGGTGGCGATATCGATGCCCAGCACGCTGGCGGCGTCTTCGAGCTTCACGGTGCGGGCGATGACCCGCCGCACGTGCTCTCGTTCGAGCGCATCGAGCGGCACGAGCGCCCCGAGCTCCACCGCCGCCGTGCCCGAGGCCGCTGCGAGTTCGACCGGTAGATCACCCAGCTCCAGTTGCTCGCCACGGGAGAGGATAACCGCGCGCTCGATGGCGTTGCGCAGCTCGCGGAGGTTGCCCGGCCACGTATGCGCCCGCACCGCCGACCACGCCTCGGCGCTGAAACGCTGCACCGGCCGGCCGGTATCGTCGGCGAAGAAATGCAGGAAACTCTCCGCCAGCCGCGCCAGATCCGCCGGCCGTTCGCGCAGCGGCGGCACGGTCACGGTGATCACGTTGAGCCGGTAAAACAGATCCTCGCGGAACGCCCCCGCCTTCACCGCCGCCGCGAGATCGCGGTTGGTCGCGGCGATCACGCGCACATCGGCGTTGCGGGTCTTCGTGTCGCCCACGCGCTCGTAGGTGCGCTCCTGAAGGAGACGCAGGAGCTTCGGCTGCAGCTCCGAGGGAAGCTCGCCGATCTCGTCGAGAAAC